>CBDUII010000205.1:0-5280 GCA_965367285.1 uncultured bacterium | reverse complement strand
GGTAATGGAATGAGCGGAAAAAAGGGCAGGAAAAGGAATTCATAGGCTATAAATAGTAATTGGTCAATGGTCATTAGTCATTGAGGGGAGGGAGAAGTAGTTTGGAGTAAAAAGGGAAGCGGAGCGAAGCGAGACTTTTTACTCAAAATAGTAAATCCAGTACATCCTGTTCATCCTGTCAAAAAAGAAAAATGTAAAATCTTATGCTTTTAAATTACGATTTAAGTCAAAAAACAGAACCTTTTAAAACCGAACATAATATTGATTCGGAGCTGAAAATGAAATTCTTTCGGCAAATGCTTTTGATCCGCAGGTTCGAAGAAAGAGCGGCCCAAATGTACGGCAGGCAGAAAATCAGCGGATTTTGCCACCTTTACATAGGCCAGGAAGCTGTAGGAACAGGCGCTATCAATGCCATTGAAAAGGGTGATTATGTAATTTCCCATTACAGGGATCATGCTCAGGCAATTCTGCGAGGCGCATCCCCTAAAGCCGTAATGGCAGAACTCTTTGGAAAGGCAACGGGAATATCAAAAGGCAAAGGCGGTTCCATGCACCTTTTTGATAAGGAACATAATTTCCTTGGCGGACATGGAATTGTGGGCGGCCAGATCCCACTCGCTACCGGAGTCGGGTTTGCCATTAAGTATCGTAGGGAAAATAAAATCTGTCTTTGCTTTCTGGGAGACGCGGCTATCAACCAGGGCTCGTTTCATGAATCCTTAAACATGGCCGCCATATGGAACCTTCCTGTGATCTATATTGTGGAAAACAATAAATACGGAATGGGAACGGATATCTCCCGCACATGTTCTCTTGAAAACCTTTCCGAAAAAGGATGCTCATACAATATACCGTTCATGCAGGTCGATGGAATGGATGTTAAAAAAATTTATTCAACCTGCAAAGCTGCAGTGGAAACGGTTCGTACACAGAAAACACCGGTATTGATCGAAGCAATGACTTACCGATTTAAGGGACATTCCATGGCGGACGCGGCAACCTACCGGACGAAAGATGAATTGGAGGAATATAAGAAACTGGATCCTGTTCTTTTGTTAAAAGAGGAACTAATAAAAGAAGGAAGCCTATCAGAAGATGAAATTAAAAAAATAGAAAAAGAAATTAAAACGGAATGCGATGAAGCGGTTTCTTTCGCGGATGAAAGTCCGGAACCGGATTTATCGAGTCTTTATGAAGATGTTTATGCGGATATGCATTAAATGCATGGATGTATTATTATCCTGTCAAAAAAAGGATACAAAATTAAATGCCAACAGTAACATTTCGAGAAGCAATCAACCAGGCCATGAGTGAGGAAATGGAGAAAAACAAAGATGTTTTTCTCATGGGTGAAGAAGTAGCTCAGTATAACGGCGCTTATAAAGTCAGCATGGGCATGCTGGATCGTTTTGGTCCGGAGCGTGTCATAGATACCCCGATTACGGAAAATGGTTTTTGCGGTTTAGGGATCGGCTCTGCGATGGTTGGATTGAGACCTATTATTGAAATGATGACCTTTAACTTCGCTATCCTGGCGCTGGACCAAATTATCAACCATGCGGCAAAAATGCTTTATATGTCCGGCGGACAATATAATATCCCTATGGTAATTCGCGGACCTGGCGGAGCCGCGCATATGCTGGCATGCCAGCATTCACAGGCTACGGAGTGGATTTATGCCAATGTTCCGGGTCTTAAAGTCGTGGTTCCTTCAACACCGAAAGACGCCAAGGGATTGCTCAAAACAGCTATCAGGGATAATGACCCGGTAATTTTTATAGAGTCTGAAACCATGTACGGCATGAAAGGAGAAATCCCTGAAGGAGAATACCTGATTCCATTAAAAAATGGGGATATTAAACATGAAGGAAAGGATTGTACTGTAGTTACGTGGGGCAGGACGGTTCATACGGTTCTTAGAGCTGTGGAGAGTTTGGCAAAAGAAGGCATTGAAGCGGAAGTGGTAGACCCGCGCACTCTCAGGCCACTTGATTTGAACATAATCTTGGAATCAGTAAAAAAAACCAACCGGCTGATAATAGTGGAAGAAGGTTGGCCCTTTGGTGGTATTGGATCTCAAATAGCTTATGAAGTGCAAAAAAAAATATTCGATTATCTGGATGCTCCGGTTGAGCGGGTTACGTCGGCAGATGTTCCAATGCCCTATGCCGGCAATTTAGAAAAAGAAGCCCTGCCGAACGAAAGAAAAATTATGGATGCAATTAAACAGGTTTGTTATGTGAGCTAAGAATTTCAAATTTCAGATTGCAAATTTTGTCTGGAATCTGCAATTTGCAATCTGAAATTAAAGGAAAACCTATGGCTAATATTCTCGAAATGCCAAAATTAACCGACACCATGTCGGAAGGGATCATCACCCGGTGGCTTGTCCATGAAGGGGAACCTGTAACTTCAGGTGAAGATTTGCTTGAGATAGAAACGGACAAGGCAAATGTTACCTATGAGTCTTTTGAAAACGGCTACCTGAAAAAAATTCTTGTGCCGGGCGGACAGGCTGCGGCTCTGGGACAACCTATAGCTGTCATTACAGAGGAGAAAGATGAAGATATTGACGTGTTACTGAAAAATCTTCTCGTTCCCAAGCTGGAGCTTGGGAACGAGAAGGATAAAAAAGAAACTAAAGAACAACAAACAACTTCGACTCTGGAATTTAAAACGTCAGGGGTTCAAGTCAGAGACTTGAGCCAACAAAGTGAGGAAGCACTGAACCAGCAGAGACGCGGAGGCTCTGTCCGACACGGTGCCTGCTTCTCACCCATTGCAAAAAAAATAATTCAAGAAAAGGGGATTGTAATTAAGGGGGGGTGGCATGGACAAACTTGTTTGTCCGTGTTTCCTATAAAGGGAACTGGTCCAGGCGGACGAATTATCAAGAGAGATGTACTGCAGTATCTTGATCAGGCAGGACAGGAAGCCACGATTTCTGAATATAAAGATATCCCTTTAACTATGACGCGGAAAACGATTGCTGCCCGCATGGTAGAAGCAAAAAACACTATTCCGCATTACTATTTAACCATTACCTGTGATTTGAGTTTATTATCGGAATTGCGGCGCAAACATAATGAAACTGCACCAAAGGAAGAGAAAATCAGCTTTAATACTATATTCATGAAAATTGCGGCAAAGGCTTTGTTAAAACATCCTGTTGTTAATTCCTCTTTCCAGGGTAATTTTATAAGGCAATATAGTACCGTCAATATCAGCGTTGCCGTAGCGATTGAAAAAGGGTTGGTGGTTCCCACGTTATTTCATGTGGAACAAAAAGATTTAAAACAAACAGGGAATGAATTTAATGAACTGGTTAAAAAAGCCCGAACAGGTAAACTTTCTCCGGACGAAATGGCAGGAGGCACTTTCTGTATTTCCAATCTCGGTATGTACGGCATAGAAGAATTTTCCGCGGTTATTAATCCTCCCCAGGCCGCGATTCTTGCACTCGGGAAAATAGAGGATGCGCCAATTGCAGATAAGGGTGAAATTAAAGTTATACCGAGAATGAAAACAACCTTGAGCTGTGATCACCGTGTTATAGATGGCAAGGAGGGGGCGGAGTTTCTCAGTTATTTTAAAACCTTAATCGAAAATCCGTTGGAACTGGTTTTATGACCGTTATTTCAATTGAAATGGAAATTTTGTTAAGAAGTATGCAGTGGGAAGAAGAAGGCTATTATCTCTATAAAAGTCTGTCTTGTCGGTTTGCAGACAGCAGGCAAAAGGAATTTTTCCTTAACCTGGCCGATGAAGAGTTTGAACACCAAAAATGGCTGGAGGATAAATTAAAAGAAGAATGTAAAGAAAGAAAAATAAACTTTGATCAAGTAATAAATGTAGAACTGAAAGATTTAACATTTAAACCTTTAGCTCGCACTCCCTTTAAAAATGATGACCATGTGAATCACTTCCCGGATCCTTTAACATTTCCCATCTCATTTGAATATGCTATTGGGCACGAACACAAAACCATAGAAATTTATGAAGAACTTCTTGGTTTTGTATCTGCCGGCTCAACCGGCTTTTTAATAAAAAAATTAATCGAGCAGGAAAAGGAACATATTGAACTTCTTCAAGTTGAGAAAGCCCGCCTAACATTGGTTTGATCGATTTTTAGTTTAAAGTCCACCGCGGTTCTGCTAATATATTTTTCTTTAATCCCACACAGTGGGTTTAATTCCCCGACGTTCTACGGCGAAAAAATTGATAAAGTTGTTTTAGATACCCCGATGCTCTGCGTCGGGGAGTATGTCATTTTCAGATGTTTTTAAATTGCGCCCGTAGCTCAACTGGATAGAGTGGCGGACTTCGGATCCGCAGGTTGCAGGTTCGACTCCTGCCGGGCGCGTGCTTTGATTTGAAATCTGCTATTTTTGAAATTCATTGTTTGTTATTTGGGATTTGTTATTTGAAATTTTTTTGTATGGGCCGCTAGCTCAACTGGCAGAGCAACTGACTCTTAATCAGTAGGTTCCCGGTTCGATTCCGGGGCGGCTCAGTAATTAAATCAATACTTTCCGTAGTTTTTTTAGTACCCCCTTTTTCTTTGGTGTCCGTATAGGTGTCATTATTGTTATCCAATAACTTGATTGCATTCTTTTCATAACCTACAGGAGACACGACATAATATTTCATTGTAGTTTCTATTGATGAATGACCCAGCCATCCCTGCAATGTCTTTGCTACGATGCCTTTATATGCACATGTAGTAGCAAATGTTGTCCTTAAATCATGAAACTTAAAATTTTCTATACCGGCCCTCTTAAGCGCTATCCCGAATGATTTTTTTAAATCTTTCATTCTTTCGCCTTTAGAATTGAAAATAATATAATCCCCTTTTTTCTTTTTTAATCTTTTTAATAATTCTTTTTTAACTGTATCATTAAATGGGATTATTCTTGATTTTCCACCCTTACCATCAAGAACCTTTAATGTTTCATTTTGAAAATCATTCTCAGTCCATTTTAATTTTGATAACTCTGTCTTTCTTAAGCCTGTATTTAAAGCTATTATCACACTTGCTTCTAAATAATCGGGAGTTGCTATATACCCGCATATTTTTAATAAACTTTTTCTTTCTTCCTCTGTTAAATGCCTTAATCTTGGATTTTCCTTTTCAAGTTTAATTCCTTTAACCGGATTTTTATCTATGAATCCCCAATCAATAGCTTTTGTATAAATGCCTTTAAGTGTCACTACTTCTCTGTTAACCATACAAACGCCTACTTTCCGTGATCTTTCCATCATTTACTTTTTTATTTT
>CBDUII010000204.1:0-5304 GCA_965367285.1 uncultured bacterium | reverse complement strand
CGGTGTTTAGCCCTTTTTTTTACAGCGCCTTATGCAACGCTTAACAAAGTTTTTGTTGGGCAATTGGCGGTAGCCCTTTTGGTTATGGCCCCTGGTCACGCTGTGATCCTGATTCCTGATCTTCCGGACCTTCTTTTTTATTTGATTTATTAGAGGAAAATAAAATATCCATTGTTATATCAGAAACATTAATATCCGCCTTCATTCTCTGAAGAATTTTCTGAAATTCTTTAATTAATGAATTTTCCTCATCAAAAGTTATTTCCAGCTCTTTTTTGTCTTTTAATACCTGCTCTGCCAGTGTGTCATTGTTTTCATTAAGCTCTTTCTTTAATTGGATTGCGTTATTCTTTTTTGTGTCAATTTCTTCATTAAGATCGTTCAGCTGTTTAATTTCTTCACTAATAGCCGAAAGTTCTTTATCGTACTGTTCCAGGAGGGTTTTGAGAGTTTCAAAAAACTTATTTTTCTGGGTCTGCAGTTCCTCCAGTTTTGATTTTGCCTGTTGTCCGTGAATATCCAGGTTTTCTTTGAACAAATTATAAAAGGTATCTGATAAAGAGTCAGGGTTACCAAAATCTAAAAGTTTTTGAGGGTCATTCACTGAACCGCTGACTATAGCGCTGTAATTTTTTTTAATCCAGTTTTCCCGCTTGGTTAAATTAGTTAGCCGCATTTCAAGTTCCTCAATATTTTTATCATAAATCCGAAGATTTTTATCAAGGGTTTCTATTTTTTTACAATTTTCAACCTGGTTTAAATCAAGTTGTCTGATATTTTCCATTAAAGAGTGTCTTTTTTTCTCTTTTAGGTCAATTTCTCTGGAGAAGGCGTTTCTTAAACTCATGAAGTCTTTATGAATACCATCATCTTCAGACTTTAAATGATCTAAAGTTGGATCAATGTTATCTCCACCTGGGAATGATTTGTTATTTTCCATTTTATAATCTTACACCGTAAAAACTTTTTTTTGAGGAAGTTTTTTAGTTAGTACTCCAGGGCGGAAGCCCTATTTGATTTTGGCCATCCCTGGCCTCAACCCTTCGGGCGGCTTTCCTTCGGAAACCGTCCAATTCGGTTTTCCTTACCGAATTGTGGTTGCGGCCCTTGCCGCTTTATGCCCTCAGATGGATTGCCTCTATCATTTCTTTTACCGCTCTGTCCAGTCCCACCATGACTGCCCTGGCTACTATATTATGTCCGATATTGAATTCCTCAATAGCCTGTATGGATGCTATTCTTGTGACATTTTTATAAGTCAGGCCGTGGCCGGCATTTACTGTTAATCCAAGGTTTACGGCAGTATTTACCGTACCCTGAATTTTTTTAAATTCCTGTTCGATTTCAGAATCTGTTTTTACTTCAGAATATTTGCCGGTATTAATCTCTATCGCGTCCCCGCCGATTGTTTTGGAACATTCCACCTGCGCGATTTCCGGATCAATAAACAGGGTGACAGGAATTTTTTGGTCATGAAATTTCCGGATAACATCTTTTAACTGATTTTTGTGCTTTATTACGTCAAGCCCTCCTTCAGTAGTAATCTCTTCTCTTTTTTCCGGCACGATGGAAACCTTATCAGGTTTTACGTCCAAAGCTATTTGAACCATTTCTTCGGTAGCCGCCATTTCAAGGTTCAGCCTGGTTTTAACCATTTGCCTCATTAACCTCAAATCGCGATCCTGTATATGTCTTCTGTCTTCTCTCAAATGAATAGTAATGCCGTCCGCACCAGCCAGTTCTACCAGTACCGCGGCAGCCACCGGATCGGGTTCGTCGGTCTTCCTGGCTTCTCTAATTGTAGCCACATGATCTACATTTACTGACAAATCAGGCATAAAATCCTTGTATTTATTGACGGGATGAACATGATAAACCGGATTTTTTTAAGTGCAATGACTTTGTCATTGCATACTATCCTGTATATCCTGTAATCCAGTCTAAGTTTTTAATGAATAATAGTATCTGCTACAGCGACGGCTCTTTTGGTTTCCTTAACATCATGGGTTCTCAATATTTGCGCTCCGTTTATAATACCAACCACAGAAGCCGCAAGGGATCCTTCCAGACGCTCTTCAGCGGGAAGGTCTAATGTTTTTCCAATAAACGATTTTCTCGATAGACCGAGTAAAATTGGTTTTTTAAGTTTTTGCAGCTGTTTGAGTTTTTTTAAAATAGTAATATTATGGGAAAAATTTTTTCCAAAACCAATGCCCGGGTCAACAATAATCCTGTTTCCCTGTATACCGGAAGAAATCGCATGCTTAACACCCTTATTAAGATATGCCGTGATTTCTCTCATAATAAATTTATAAAACGGCTTTTTCTGCATGGTTTTAGGTTTTCCTGAAATATGCATGATAATCACACCGGCATTTGCCGAAGCAATGGTTTCAGCCATACGGGGATCAAACCTTAATCCGCTAATATCATTAATTATACTTACACCTTCCTCCAAGGCAGCCCTGGCAACAGTCGATTTATAAGTATCCACTGATACAGGAACATCAAATTTTTTAATAAGCGCTTTAATTACCGGTAAAATTCTTCTTAATTCTTCTTTCTCTAAAACAGGATCAGAACCCGGGCGGGAAGATTCCCCTCCTACATCCAGGATATCAGCTCCCTCCCGAACCATTTTATCCGCTTTTTTTAAGGCAGTATTGAGCGAGATTACCCTGCTATCCCTATAAAAAGAATCGGTAGTGATATTCAGAATTCCCATTATATGGGTTCTTTTTTTAAGATTCAAACGATATTGTCCGCAGAGAAACATTTCCTGATTGTATTAATGTTTGCTATTAGATTAAAGGAAAAAAATAGCTCCTTACAGGTGATCCAGAAAAGACTTTGAAAGTGGTTAGCGAGCGCACTCCTCGCAGTTTGCAGAGCTACGAAGTTAAGGGTTTTTCTTTAGTTGATTGTAAAGATTAAATTCTTTTTCCGCTTTGCTTTTCATGTTTTTTGCTTCATAAGCTTTGCCGAGCAGGTTATGATAACGAGCTTCTACATGAAACGAATTCACTGCCTTTTCAAGGTAAATAATGGCCTCGTCATAGCGTTTCTGCAAAAAATAAACTTCCCCAAGGTTTGCTTTAGCTATATCCAAATCTGGAAAATTCTTAATAGCCTTTTTCAAAGACAATTCCGCTTTGGTATAATTCCCCTTGTGTTTATAGGCACTGCCAATATTATTAAGTGACATTGAAAAATCGGGATTGATTTTCAAAGCATTCTGGAAAGAAGTAATTGCCTTGTCGTATTTTCCCTGGCTCAAAAGAATCATTCCCAAATTATTGTGGGCGTACATGTTGCCGGGTTCTTTTTTTATAATTTCACGAATGATATTCTGTGCCTTCTCCTGCTCACCTTTAATACTTAATTGTATAGCCTGGTTCATCAGGGCAGCCATTTCTCTGCTGCCATGTGCGATTGAGGACAAGAAAATTATATAAAAATAAATCAAAAATCCTGTGGCAAACTTCTTCATCGTATTGACTCCCTGTTTTTAAATTGAAAGTGTTTAGCGAGCACATTCCTCGTAGCTTGCAGAGCTAAGCTCAGCTTTGCTGCTGGGTTAGCGAGCGAACTTAAAATCTTGACCTCTTTATAAAAGCCGGTTGAGCGGAGATTTGCTGGTGGGCGTCAATCTCCAGTGTATCATTAGGTGTCTATTTTTAGCATTTGAAAGGTTTTTCATAGATATTTGCTTAATCCTTATTTTTTCTTACACGATAACTTTTTCCGAAGGTTGTGGTGAAATACACCCACCCACTGGAACTGATATAACGAGACTCACCATGAAATGCTTTAGCTTGAGGTCCTGCTTCGCCGATTTCCATAAGTTTCTGCCAGTTTTCCCCTTGGTCGTCTGAATATACTTGCCCTCTTGAAGATTCGTCTCCAACGGCGATATAGATACGCCGGTATTTCGGATCAAAACGTACGGTGTGGATATGATCGAGTCGCTTGTCTGTGAAAACTTTTCGCCATGTTTTGCCTTCGTCGGTGCTTTTAAAAATAGTTGCCATGTCAACAGGATGATTTCGAGGCGAGTAGTTCCCCGCATACAGGGAATTCGTTGCCTCGTCTTCATCCATCCGCCAGAATGGCAGATACAGTACTTGCTCCCCAGTGTTACCCCCATCGGTGGATTGCCTTCATCCGTGGGTCGTTGCCAGCCGACAAAGAGAGTGCCCTTCGAACTAACAAAAAGCATCCTGGGAGGGATATGGGAATGACCAATTAATAGTCCGGGTATGTGTAAGATCACTGTCATCGGCCTTGAATACGCGGCCTGTACCATCAACAAAATAGACGTCATCGCCACGGACAAAACTGACACTGAAACTGAAAGGCAATGGCTCAATCGTGTAGCCGGTGGTATTAATAGGAAAATCATGCATATCGGGGACCGGTATCATGTAAATATCCCAACGATGATCATACGCTCCAATTGAAGCAGCGATTACTATTGCTAAGACAATACCGATTAATTTATTACGCTTTGCATAGTATTTGTAAGTTACTTGTGTAGTTTGTTCGATTGATTTGTTAGGAATTTTCTTATGTTTCATCTTCTGTAATTGCCAATTTCCTGAAATTCTATACAATGTCTGATATTATACTTTTTGATAGGGTATAATTCTGGAGTCTGGGCAATGATATTTTTTGATCGGTCAACTTCTGAAATATAACTACGACCCAAATTGTTTGCTTTTGATTCATAATATAAAGCCGCTTCGAGCATTTCATTTTCTGCAGGAATTAGAAAAGTTATTGGTTTTATTTGAATTTTTTATAAGCGTCTTCAAAAACTTTGTCAGCAGGTTTGCCTTTAATTTTGCCAGCTCGATATGCTTGATATCTCTTCTCAGCTTCCTCAATCCAATACTTTTCTGAATCATTATCATCCCCGGAACAGATGCTTTCTAAAAGGTGTTCTGCTAATGCAGCTCTCTCTCTTGTTGACAACTTTAATGATTCATTTTCTAATTCAGTTAGGGTTAATGGCATGTTATTACCTCCTATAAGTTTGAGAATTATATATTAAATTATAAGGTTATTTGTAAAACATTATATTCAAATATTTACAACAAGCATGTGAAAAAGATTTAAGCGTTGCATAAGGCGCTGTAAAAAGCAAAAACTAAACAGCGTCTAACATTGATATTTATAATCGATTTTAGATTGAAGCTCTTTAAAGTACAATGCATTGCATTCCCCTGAGTTAATATGCGTGTTTCCTGACTTATTGCAGATTCAGAGCAAAGGATATCGCATCGCGAACTTGTTGGAGCTTTT
>CBDUII010000203.1:0-5314 GCA_965367285.1 uncultured bacterium | reverse complement strand
GAAAACACCGGGTAGTTTAAGATAAATGTGCCACGCACCTAAAAAATGCGCGTACATGTGATGATACTTTCGAGTTCAGAAGCGCCATACACCTCAAAGGTGCGTGGCACATAACACACAAAGACTCAAAAGCGCTAAGAGTAAAATTTTCTTAGTGGCTTGGTGACTTAGTGGCTAATAATTGAAGATTCCCTGCGGCAAGCAACGGGGAATGCGTTCGCTAAACACTTTCAATATGTTGCTCTAAAACCTTGCTAAAAAAACAGACTATAGCATTTCTGGCGCAATACGTTTTATTCCCTTGACAATATCAAAGTGTGAATCGGTTGAAAGGATTTTTTCCACACCATTGTTTAGCATTGTAGCGGCATGAATAGCATCTCTTGAATCTAAGGATGGAAATTCTTTAAGCAAAGCCAATGCCCTTTCCAGCTCATGCAATGTAACTGGATAAATTTCTTTACAGAAAGTCTTTATGGCAGAATAAGCCTCTTCCGCAATAAGGGGCATTTTAATACTAAAATATCGATGGAATATTTCCTGCAATACTTCAGTATTTGTAACAGTGATTATTTTGCCTTCTTTAACTTTTTTAAGGGATTTACGGCATGGTGCTTTTAAACGATGTTCGCTGCCGAGCGCGTACATAACGATATTAGCATCCAAAAAGAAAACAGGTTTCATCGTAGATCACAAGGTTGTTTTAATTTTGAATACTTTTTTTTCCACCGAGGATAGTCCTCCGGAACCGGTGCTGGTGGTAATGAAAGCAGAGTGTCAACAGCCTCCGCGATTCGTGTTTTCCTTTTTTTTTCTATGTATACTTTTTCCACTGCCTCCCTGATAAGGGCGCCTAATTTTTTCTGAGTCTTAGTTGAGATTTCTTTCAATGACCTGTATTGTTCATCGGTGAGTAGTACCTGAGCCTTTTTAGTATACATAACAATCAACATCTCCTTTTAATTTATAGTATCAATACAATATTCTTTTGTCAATACTTTTTTAAAAATATTATATTATAAATAGTATATTATGCATACTACTAAACATAGCGCGGAAACAGGTTTAATCATGCAGCACGGCACAACCGCAACAGAAAAGAACTTAAATTTATAACAAAGTTTTGGCAACGCGGATGGCAGTGTCTAAAGTTATTGAAGATTGTTTTCTTAATTTCAGGCACTTTAGTTCACTTCGCACTTTAGCTCACTTTTTTTAACATCTAAATCAGTGGTATTATCTTTGGACAGCGTCTGAACAGCGGGTTTATCAACCTTCTTAAACGTATTTGTTTTGACCTGATTTCGGTATTCAGGAGGAATGCCGGCCAAAGAATCAGAAAAATGAGTTATCGAGAGACAAGTTTATTTCTGACCAGATTTATTAAAAATTTTACTTCATCTGATTTTAAGAAAAAGGATACGATAAAATAAAAAATTATTCCCACTGTAATATTTCCAAAGAGAATGCCGGCCTTTAATAAGGTACTCGCTCCCATGTCATAAAAACCGGTGTTTATCCAGTAAATCACAAAACCCATCATTATTGATGCCACTGTTAATTTGATTGTGGACACGAGTATTGTTCTTCCCTTTATGCCGCCAATCCTTTTTCGCAGGATAAAAATCAGCAGTGTAACGTTTAGCAAAGAGGATAAAGAAGTAGCCAATGCCAGACCGCCATGCCGCAGCGGACCCATTAACAAGAGGTTTAGAAAAATATTAGTAATCATGGCATAGACAGCTATCCTGGCCGGCGTGGCTGTGTCTTTTAATGAATAGAAAGCAGGAACAATTACTTTAACACCGGAATAAGCGCATAACCCTACAGCATAATAAAAAAGGGCATGGGCTGTTGCTATGGTAGATTGATGGGTAAACTCTCCCCTTTCAAAAAGCAGGTTGATAATAGATTCTTTCAGAACAATTAAACCGACTGTTGCCGGAATGGTTATAAAGAGCACCAACCGTATGCCAAAAGACAAGGTATTTTTTAAGTCTTGCATCTGATTTTTGGCTGCCTGCTGTGAAAGGGTCGGGAGTATAGCCACTCCCAGGGCCACGGCAAAAATTCCCTGGGGAAACTGAACCAGCCGGTTACCGTAATAAAGATAAGAGATAGAACCTTCCGGTAGAAGCGACGCTAGAAGTGTATCCACAAAAATATTAATTTCCATAACAGCCAATCCGACAAGCGCCGGAAACATGAGCTTTCCGATCTTTATGAGTCCTGGATGATGAAAATTTAGTGTCGCTTTATATCTAAATCCTTTTTTAATTAACGCGGGCACCTGGATAATGAACTGCAATAGACCTCCCACAACCACCCCGGCAGCAAGGGCAAAAACAGGTTCTTCCAAATGAGGTGACAGCAGGAGGGCGGAAAGAATAATACTGATATTTAAAAAAACAGGTCCGACCGCGGGAATAAAAAAAACCCGGAGGGAATTAAGCATCCCCATTGTAAGCGCCGCCATCCCCACAAATAAGAGGTAGGGAAATATAAATTGAGTAAGCTTAACTGTCAGCTCGAACTTCTCGGCAGAAGCATGAAATCCGGGAGCAATGACACGGACCACGGCAGGAGATAAAATTATTCCTAAAATTACCGTAACAAACAAAACTAATAAAAAAGTGTTTAATAAAATATTGGCAAGTTTCCAGGTTTCGTCCTTCTCTTTTGTTGTCAGGTATTCGGTAAAGACAGGGACAACAGCCGCGGTTAATGCCCCTTCACCTAAAAGCCTGCGGAGGAGATTGGGGATTCTAAAGGCGACAAAAAAAGCATCAGCCGCCATTTTCGTTCCAAAGAGGTTGGCAATGATCATATCCCGCGCAAACCCAAGGATACGGCTGATAAAAGTTGCTCCGCCTACAGTGCCTGCCGCGCGCGCGACATATTCGTTATCATTCATAAGTTACCGGATTGAACGACCAATTTTTAAAAAAAACGAGATAAGCTACTGATAAAATAGCAGAGATATTGATAAAATCAAGAACAGACTGGAACTTCTATTTACAAGTTAGATTCTTCGCTTCGCTCAGAATGACACTTCTGCCAAGCTGTCATTCTGAGGGAGCACATTCACGGAGTTTATGCTGAACGCGGTGAATGTATTCAGCACAGGCTCCGCGACCGAAGAATCTCTACATTGAAATTCCTATACATAAATTGATTTTGGCAGCAACAGGGTGGAAAGCCACCCGCTTTTTTTGCTTGCCTTGAAAGGCTTATTTTAGTTATTATAAAAGATGTTTAACAATTATATTTTTTTGTTTAAATCACAAATTACTCAGGTAAAATCAATACACTAAAAAAAGTACATTATGGGAAGAAAAAAAACTACTGCCCAGGGCAGCTTTAAGCTTTTAAACTCGACTAAGCGACAAATCGATGGTTTATCGGAACGTCTATTTGAGATTATTGCTCTGTACAATCTGAGCAAGAGTTTGAACATTAACCTGGAAATAGATAGTATCTTAATTGAAGCCGAAAAGTTTACTAAACATTCCTTGGGTATAGATGGTTTTTCCATTTTACTTCTTGATGAGAAGGGAGAAACTCTTACCGTACGGGATGCTAACCGTTCCTCCAGGGAAAAAATTAAAAATGTCTCTTTTAAAATGGGAGAAGGAATATCAGGCCTGGTAGCCCAAAATGGAAAGTCTATTCTGGTTAAGGATATTAACAAAGACAGCAGGTATCTTCACTACAAGGGGGAAAAAACCAGTACCGGATCGTTTTATTCAATACCTTTAAAAAACAAGAATAAAATGGTTTTTGGAGTTTTTAATATTCATAGAAATGAAGTCGGTAGTTTCAAGCAAAACAATTTAACTTTATTTAATGAAGTAGCTATACAAATTGCTCAGGCCCTTTAAAAATCCATAATTTTTTAGGAGATTCGCAAACTCTCTATCACTGATGATCTCACTCAATTACATTCGCGGAGATACTTTATGGATGCTCTTGAAAAGGAGATTAGTAAGGCAAAACGTAATAAAAGTGTTTTTTCATTGATTATGGTTGATGTGGATCATTTTAAATCTATAAATGATACTTTCGGCCATCTTGTTGGTGATAGTATCTTGAAAAAACTGTCGTCTCTTCTTAAATCAAGGACTCGCAAGGGAGATATAACGGCAAGATACGGTGGTGAGGAGTTTATTGTTTTACTTCCAGGAGTAAATGAAAAACGTGCGGTAAGTATAGCTGAAAAACTTAGATTTCAGATAGAAAAATGCCTGACAATTGAACCAGAAAATTATTCTCCTCAAAAAATAACGATCTCTGCCGGGGTTTCCAGTTTTCCCAAATTCGGTAAAACAACTATCGAACTCTTGGCCAGTGTTGATGAATGTCTATATTTCGCAAAAAATACAGGGAGAAACAAAGTATATGGCGCCACTCAAAACGAACCACCTGAAAGAGATAAAGGGAAAAGACTTTATGAACGCCACCAGGTTTCTCTCAAATTTTGCAAAGGAGTTAACCTGATCCAATTTATAGAAGTAAATATTGATAACCGGTGGAAAATGTGTATGCTGGACAATATCGGCAAAAAAGGATTTAAAGGTTGGGTTGAATTTGAGGTTCCTGAAAAAAATAGAAAGTTGTCTTTCAGGGTGTTTCCCGACGTTGATACTAAGTTGCATTATGTATTTAATGGTGTTGTTGCCTATAAAAATCAAATAACAGATGGGAGATATTCTATTGGTGTTGAAATTGTTAATGAGCATGAAAAGTGGGAAGGTTTATTTGACAGAATTTCCATTTAATTTCGCAAGTGAAGTTTTATCTCTCTTAATTATTCTGAATGTTTAGCCATATATCTCGCCGTCAATTGCTGCTCCATTTTTTTTTACTTATAGCCACTCTGGCCACTACCTTTCTGGCCGGTGGTCTGGCCTTTGGCATAACCCTTATTTTAATTTTAGGCGCCCATGAAATGGGACATTATTTAATGACCCGGAAATGGGGGGTGTCTGCCACGCTGCCTTATTTCATACCCGCGCCTCCTCCGTTTATTGCCGGAACCTTTGGGGCTTTTATTAAGATGAAATCTCCTATTCCCAACCGGCGTGTTTTGCTGGAGATAGGCGCTGCCGGCCCTATCGCCGGGTTTGTGGTTTGCATACCTGCTCTTATTATATGTCTATCTTTGTCTGCGATAAGATAATCCGAATTTCAACTTGGTTTCTCATTTGGTTCTTCAATCACGCTCTCCTTTCTCACCAAAATGTAATTGTGAGTTTACTCGCGTATAGTGGACATATTTTTACATCATATTGTGTTCTCCGTCTGTTTTGGGTTT
>CBDUII010000202.1:0-5317 GCA_965367285.1 uncultured bacterium | reverse complement strand
TATCAATATTTTAATGAGTTTAAAGAATGCAAGAAGAGAACACGGATTAAAACGATAGGCAAAGCAGCAACAAAAGCATAGAACGCAGGTTACGAAGATTGAACAGATTTTACGCAGATTTTCCATTTTTGTTCCCAGGCTTTGCCGTAATGGCATTCTGAGGCGTTTGTGATTGAAACACAGCCTCTCGGCCTGGAAACAAAAAAAATAATTTAATCTGTGTTAATTCGTATCATCCGTGAAATCCGTGTTCCATATTATTTCAATGGGTTACAAAAAACCTTGCTAAAAAAAACAATGCTTTATAAGCTTGTAGCACAGATGACGCTGATTTTCACAAAAATAATATTTTCCAATTTTTTAATCATATTTAATCTGCGTTAATCTGCGTCCAATTTTTATATAAGGAGGAAGAAACAATGAACAAATCATCAAATAACAGATTATTAAAAGTGGGTATTATCGGCACCATCACTGCCGCTCTTTGCTGCTTTACACCGATTTTAGTCGTTTTACTTGGAGTAGTAGGATTAAGCGCCTTAACAGGGTATCTGGACTATGTGCTCTTACCTGCTTTATGTATCTTTGTCATTATCATGATTTATGCCTTTGTACAAAAACAAAGAAGCGCTAAAGAATGCTGCGAACCATCAAAGGAATAATTCACCGCAAAGCCGCAAAGAAAAAATCAAGACTTCCCCTAAAAAAAATAAAACCCTTGACAGGAATTTTTAAAGGGTGTATATTTTATGCTTGTCAATAATGATATTGACTATCATTATTTTTATATAATAAGGAGGGACGGACATAAGTCCGTTATTTAACCGGCATGATAAATCCCTTTAAAATAAATAGTCTATTTCATAAATACTTGGGAATCATTGGAGTCCTGTTTTTTGTTGTTTTATCAGTCTCAGGGATAGCATTGATGCACGCGGAAACTTTGCACCTTAAAGATAAAATGATTGACGGCAAATATATTCCGGATAAATATTTTGAAATTAAACAACCAAAGAGAGTAAAGGTTAACGCGATATATGTATCTCCGATAAAACCGGATAATATTTTAATGGGCACCAACCGTGGGATTTTTAAAACAATAGATGGCGGGGAAAACTGGACGGAAGCAAATCAAGGCCTCTATAACCTCGATGTGTCTGTTATTATCGCTGATCCATTGGACAGCCGGGTTTTATATGCCGGTACGAAAAACGGGATTTTTAAATCAACCAATGAAGGAAAAAGCTGGGATGAATGGTTTGAAGAAACAGCAGGGTTGGAACACACTGACATTGCGGATATGGTCATTGATCCAGTTAATAACAAAAAACTATACGCAGCCGCTCAAGATGATATCTTTCTTTCCGAAGACGGAGGAGAAAGCTGGGAAGAAATTTTTGAAGAGCCTTTATCTAAAGAAGGTGGTTATGTATCTTCACTTCATATTCATTCTGAAAATTCCTCCATTATTTACGCGGGAACCCGCTCCGGGCTAATAAAAACAAATGATGGCGGTCAAAACTGGGATAAAATTCCGGGAAAACTATTGAATCGCCCTATTACGTCGCTTTTTTTCTCAGTCACTAATCCGCGCCATATATTAATAGGAACAGATTCCGGATTGGTCCAGTCGTTCAATAACGGTAAAACCTGGAATGTATCTTTGCGGGATAAATCAGTTCAGGCTATTGCAAGTTATTTCGAAGATGATAAAGAAAATATTATTGTGGCAACTCCTACAGAACTTTTTAAATCCAGGGACAATGGGCAAACATGGGAAAATCTCACAAAAAACAAAAACATGGATATTATAATAAATGTGGTTAACTTTGCAGGTACGGCTAAAAAATATCTTTTAGCAGGCACGAATGAAGGACTCTTTTCAATTGACAGAGAAAATAATTGGGAATATTTAAATCTGAACATCGCGAAAGATAATAGAAACCCGGAATCAATGGAAATGAGCCTGTTAAAACTGATTACTGAAATTCATACCGGCCGATTTTTTGGGAACTACTTCTACTTGATTTTCGATATTGCCTCCGTTTTTTTAATCATTGTCTCAATAACAGGTGTTTATATTTTCTTTTTTAGAATCAGGGTCTGGCAGAAGCAAAAAGTGAAAATTGGAAAACTCGAGAAGATAGATTTAATCATGGACATTAATGAAAAATCTGTAGAAATCTCAAAACATAGCGGGAGCATACATAACCTGACAGAACATATTAAAAAACATGTGCTGGCATGTAAAATACTTTCAAAAAACGGCGATCATAGTGAATTAAAGGAGATCGAGGGTCACATCGATTCTATTGATGCAAAGCTGCACCATCTTATGAACCATGTAGAAGATATGAGTGTAAAGTGAATCATATTTGGGGACGCAGATTTTTAGGATTTTCACATACATCTTTATCTGCACTGCAAATTTATAAAATTGTGTTTTTTTAGCAAAGTTTTTATCGGGCAACGGGCGGAAGCCCTATTTGGTTGTGGCTCTGCCACTCTGCGAAAATCGGCGTCCTATTTAAAATTTTTATGAAGGAAATATTATCTTGCTTAATTATAGCGTTATTTGTTTTTTATCCATCTGTTTCAAGGGGAGAAGTTTACCTGACAAAGAAGGAAGCCCTGAAGCGCGCATTCCCGGATGCGGATGAAATCAAAAAAGAGCAATTTTGGCTCGATGATGCTCAAAGAAAGAAAATCAGCAAGCTATGCAATCAGAAGATCGAAGATAAAAGGCTGGTATTTTATGCGGGGAAAAAATCAGGAAAGGTTATAGGCTATATGACTATTGACCACTATATCGGAAAAACCCTTCCTATTACTTTTATGGTTGTTTTAAATACTGATGGGACAGTCAGGGATGCGGCAATTATGGTTTACCGCGAACCCCAGGGGATGGAAGTCAGGTATAAATTTTTTCTTAAACAGTTTTTTGGGAAAGGGGCGTCGTCAACCTTCAGGGATATTAATGCCATTACAGGCGCCACTATTTCTGTCCGCTCCATGATCAAAGGGGTTCAGAAGGCGGTTTCTGCTTTTCAAGTTCTTATTTTGAATAAAACGTGAAACATTTGTAATAATTCAATTATTCAAAAGCATTTTTGACGGGATAACAGGATAAACCGGATTATATATCCCGTCTATCCTGTTATCCCATCAAAAAAATATTGGCTGAACGATTGCCAGAGAAAGAAAGGAGGTGTCTACTGAGGGTTACATATTACTATAAATTTTGCTGTTTTCTAATTAAAAAGGTCAGTCAGTGAACTATTGGCGTTGTTACACTGACTGCCCCTGACACAAATAAAAATGACGAGAAGGCCATTTTTATTTCAATGTTAATTTTAGCAAAGAAACATGAAAATAGTCAATAAAAAGAAAGGAAAATTATGATTATTGTACTTATTTTAGCGGTCATAATCGGATTATTAATCGGCTTAGAAATCGGCTCCAGTGTAGACCTGAGAAAACATTACTGAGCGAATATCCAGAGAGTTCTACTGGATGCCCGATAAGGCTTGACCTCGCACGCTTTAAGCGGGGAACATTCGGGCATGACAAAAATTGGCGTACGCAATTTTCTAACCGGAAATTGCTGAATTTTTTTCACAATTACACTATAAGGAGAATCATTAATTAGCACATTTATTTATTTAGTTAAGTCTTTCATTACTTTTGTCGTATTTTTATATTTATCAAGTTTTTCCAATGTCTTTGCCGCAACCTTAGAGGAACTGGAAAATAGAATAAGCATCCTCACAGATGAAATCGAAGACATGAAGATGGGAACGGGGGGACATAAAGAAAAAAGGGTCTTTTTGCATGGATATGGTGAATTGCATTACAACAACACAATAGACGGCAGTAAACAGATGGACATGCATAGGTTTGTTATTGGGATACACGCCCTGTTGACAGATCGGATACATCTGAACGCTGAAATCGATTTTGAACATGGAGCGCAGGAGATGGAACTTGAATTCGGTTACCTTGATTTCTTAATAAATTCCAAATTAAATTTCAGGGCAGGAGCTGTCCTGGTGCCGGTTGGATTTTTAAACGAATTTCATGAACCTCCTTTGTTCTGGACGGTTGAGCGCCCTGAGCTGCAATCTAAAGTTATTCCCACCACCTGGGGCGCAGGCGGCGCCGGTATGTTTGGGGAACTGACTGAAGGTTTGAAATACAGGCTCTATGTGGTCAATTCGGTTCAATCTGTGAAGGCTGACGGAGCTAATTGCGGGGACAGCGCCCTTAACCTTGGTGGATCCTGTGGCCTTTTTCGTTCCAGCGATGGTATACGTAAAGGCAGAAGACAGCTCGATCATGCAGATGCAGATGATTTAGCTGTAACAGGCCGCCTGGAATACAGTAATTTTGATTTAGTACCGGGCCTGCAGCTTGGTTTCTCCTTTTATACCGGCGATACAACCCATGGCCTGATATCTGAAGGCGGACGCACTACCGTAATTGAGGGTGATGTCAAATACCGCTGGAACTGGTTTGACATGAACGCAACGATTGCCAATATTTCCATCAGCGATGCAGCAGCCATAAATACATACAACACTGCTCAGGGTACGGCAAGCGGGACTGTCGCTGACAACATTTTTGGCTATAACATTCAAGGGGGAGTCCATCTGCCTCAGTTGCTTAATCTGAATACAGACCACGACTTCATCCCATTTATTCTCTATGAAAACTTTGATACCCAGGACAGCGTACCGGCTGGATTCACGAGAGATCCCAGTAAAGACACTGAGGTAATAACAGTGGGATTCTCCTATATGCCGGCCTCCAATGCCGCGTTAAAACTGGATTATCAGACTTTTAAATACGGCAATAATACATCTAAAAACAAGTTTAATATGGCAGTGGCCTTTATGTATTAAACCAACAGGGTTTAGTTAATATTATCTGAAAAATGTTCGTGGGACGAGGGGTAGTTCTGGTGTTTATAGAACCTCCTCTTATTTCATCATTACTGCCTCTCTCCATATTTATTAATAGTTCATGTGTATAATTACATAAAGCTGCAAAGTTGCGACCAAAATTACAACCCCATGTATCCCCCTTTTTTAAGGGGGAATTTGGGGAAAGAATTCCCCTCTAACATGTCCCTCAGGGACGGGGTGTGTTAAAAAACTTTGCAGAGCTACGAAGCTAAGCTTGGCTTTGAGATCAGCTTTGCTAAAAAAACAACGTTTCGCAGATTAGCAGCACGAATTGGCTCGAATTAATTAGTGTAATTTGTGAATTCAAGTCTGGTTTATTGTAGTCAAGTATTTTTTTAGTAATGATTGTCAAT
>CBDUII010000201.1:0-5322 GCA_965367285.1 uncultured bacterium | reverse complement strand
CGCTGAGTTCGCGGAGAACGCTGAGAAAAATCATTATTTTAATTCTCTCTGCGATCTCGGCGCCCTCTGCGGTAAATTCATTTTTGGTTGCGGCTTCGCCGCGTTAAGGTTTTAAAAAAAGGCGGGTTTTCAGTTCACGAAATCGTCGGAATCCGAAATTCCGGGATCTTCGTTCCCCTCGAAGAGCTTCAAGGTGTAGAGATGATAGTACAGGCCTTTCTGTTTTAACAGATCTTTATGCCTGCCTTCCTCAATGATTTCTCCTTCATCCATTACAAATATTCTGTCCGCGTGCTGAACTGTTGATAAACGGTGGGCAATGATAAAAGTAGTCCGGAAAGCCATAAAATTTTCCAGGGCATCCTGAATTAAAGACTCTGACTGATTGTCGAGTGAAGACGTTCCTTCGTCTAAAATCAAAATCCGGGGGTTTTTTAGGATTGCCCTTGCAATCGCAAGGCGCTGGCGTTGTCCTCCGGATAGTTTAATTCCTCTTTCTCCAATAATTGTGTCATACCCTTCCGGCAGTTCCGCGATAAAGTAATGAGCATTGGCCGCTTTTGCCGCTTCTACAAGTTCACTCTGTGTTGCTTCGAGTTTTCCATACAAAATATTTTCCCGGACAGTGCCTCCAAACAGGGAGGTTTCCTGGGGAACTAACGCAATCTGCGAAAGCAATGATTTCAGATTAATCTCTTTAATGTTATTGCCATCGATTTCTATGGAACCGCGGAGAGGGTCGTAAAAACGATGGAGCAAATTTATCATAGTGGTTTTCCCGGCGCCGCTGGGGCCGACGATTGCAATGATCTCTCCGGGAGAACATTCAAAATTTATTTCTCTAAGAACAGGAATACCAGGGGTATATTCAAAACAGACTTTGTTGAATTTCACTCTCCCTTTTATATGTCCGATTTCCGGGGCGTTTGGCACGTCAACAATCTCAGGTTGTTTGTCGAGAAGGTCGAATACTCGCTGCATGGCGCCTAATGCTTCCTGAACCTGTGTATAAAGGCGCGCGAAAGTACCCATGGGTCCGGCAATCATTACCGCGTAAAGAATAAACGCGATAAGTTCTCCGGGCGTAATGTTCCCTTTAATAACTTGAAGTCCACCGAACCATAAAATGGCGGTAGTGATAGAATAAGTTAAAAATATTAATACAGGACCAAATGTCGCGGAGAGCTTTAACCGGGACAGAGCAATTAGAAAGGTTTTTTCTACCTGGTCTGAAAATCTGCCTTTTTCATAATCCTCCCGGACAAATGATTTTACTAATCGTATGCTTGAGATAACTTCTTCGAGGATTGTCGTGGCGCTGCCTAATTCATCCTGAATTTTGACGGAATATTTTTTTATTCTGACCCCGTAGTAACGTGCAGCAATTACAATTAATGGAACGAGGAGAACAATCAGACCAGTTAGTTTCCAGTTCATATACAGGATAATGGTGATGCCGCCTAAAAAAAGGATCATCTGCCTAAAAAAGGTCATCGGGATATTAACAGCGGCATTTTGAATGATGGTAACATCATTGGTAAATCGGGAAATAATTTCGCCGGTACGGCGGTTGTCAAAGAAATTGACGGAAAGGGACTGGAGGCGCTCAAATAAACTGACCCGTAAATCCGCGGTAACGCGCTGGCCTATATACTCCATCCAGTAATTTCTCAGGAAAGCGACTATGCCAAGAATAAAAAACAGGAACAAAAGTCCGATAGATATTTCTCCCAAAAGTTCGCTGTTTTTTTCAACAAAGACAGAATCAATAAGCTGGCGTACAATCCACGGAAGGGTGAGAGTTACAGCAGTATAGATTATTACGCATATCCCTGATAAGACTATGTAGCGAAGATAAGGTCTAAAGAAAGAATAAATCCTTCTGGCATTTTTCCGCTCTGTCTTTAATTCTGATTTAATAGTTTTATCCAATGAACTATCCTCGCTCTGATCGAATAAAAAAAATAACCCCTGATGTCACAAATTACACAAATTAATTAGCGCAATTTGCTAAATTCGTAGTTTCATTCATTTATTTGAGCTGATACCAGAATAAACTATATACTATAATATAGATCAACTTTCAACATAAAATCTATTAGATCAAATCATTTTGGAACGCTTTAAACTAACATCTGAATATTCTCCCGCGGGCGACCAGCCTGAGGCAATAGATTTCCTCAGCAGGAATATTAAAAACAATGTTTCTCACCAGGTTCTTCTGGGAGTTACCGGTTCTGGTAAGACCTTCACAATAGCCAATGTCATTGAAAAAGTTCAAAAGCCCACCCTGGTTATCGCGCAAAACAAGACCCTTGCTGCCCAGCTTTATTCGGAATTTAAAACATTTTTCCCGGAAAACGCTGTCAGGTATTTCGTCAGTTATTATGACTATTACCAGCCGGAAGCCTATCTCCCTCATACCGATACTTATATAGAGAAGGACTCTTCCATTAATGAAGAAATCGACAAGTTAAGACACGCGGCCACATCTTCCCTTTTAGAGAGACGGGATATTATTATTGTTGCTTCTGTTTCCTGCATTTACGGTTTAGGTTCTCCAGAAGCTTATCATGGTTTGCTTTTGCGGCTGGAAACAGGCCAGACTATTGACAGAGACCAGGTGCTGGGCCGGTTGATTGAGATTAACTATAAACGGAATGATATTGATTTTCAAAGAGGGACATTCAGGGTAAGAGGAGATATTGTTGAAATTCTGCCTGCTTATGAAGACAAAGAGGCTGTCCACCTGGAATTTTTTGGCGACCTGCTGGAGAATATCTATATTATTGACCCTTTGACAGGGGGAAAAATTAAAAAGCTGGCTTTTGTCGCCATATACCCGGGAAGTCATTATGTTACAACCCGGGAAACAATAGAAAAAGCTATGGAGACAATCAAAACCGAGTTAAAAGAAACAGAAGATAATTTTTTAGCTGAAAAAAAATATGTGGAAGCACAACGTATTGAGCAGCGCACCATGTACGACCTGGAAATGATGCTTGAAATCGGATACTGCAAAGGAATTGAGAATTATTCCCGTCATATTAACGGCCAACAGCCGGGAGAACCTCCTCCCACGCTGATTGATTATTTCCCTGAGAATTCTTTAGTTGTCATTGATGAAAGCCATGTCACTGTTCCGCAGCTCAACGGCATGTACAAGGGAGATCGATCCAGGAAAGAAAACCTGGTGAACTTCGGATTTCGACTTCCGTCTGCTTTTGACAACCGGCCTTTAAAGTTTGAAGAGTTTGAAAAAATTGCCCGCCAGGTGGTTTTCGTTTCCGCAACGCCGAGACCCTATGAAATGGAAAAAGCAAAAGGTTTTATTACGGAACAAATCGTTCGACCCACCGGTCTGATAGATCCGGAGATTGAGGTACGGCCCGTAAATGGCCAGGTGGACGACCTTTTTCATGAGATTAAATTAAGGTCTGAGATTGGAGAAAAAATCCTGGTAACCACCCTGACAAAACGTTTTGCGGAAGACTTAACGGAGTATTTAAGCGATTTAGGTTTGAGGGTGAGATACCTTCACTCTGATATCAACACTTTAGAGAGAATAGAGATAATCAGGGAACTCCGTATGGGAAAGTTTGATGCTATAGTGGGGATAAACCTGCTGCGGGAAGGGCTCGATATACCAGAGGTATCGCTTGTGGCCATTCTGGATGCTGATAAAGAAGGGTTTTTAAGATCAACCACGTCGTTGATCCAAACATCCGGAAGAGCGGCAAGGAATATCAATGGGAAAGTTATTATGTATGCTGATACTGTTACCGGCTCCATGAAAGCCGCCATAGATGAAACCAGGCGAAGACGTGAAAAACAGACGGAATTCAACAAAATAAACGGTATTACTCCTGCTTCCATCAAGAAAAATATTACGGAAACATTTGAAAGCGTTTATGAAGCGGATTACTGCACCGTTCCTCTGGTGCGGGAGGACGAGGAAAGGTATGGTTCTGATGAAGATATGATGAAAGTTGCCGAGAGCCTGGAAAAAGAAATGAAAAAAGCAGCTCAAAAATTAGACTTTGAAAGAGCGGCTGAACTGAGAGACCGCATCAATGAATTAAAAGAAAAGGCTATAGGGATTTAACTTCTAAATGGTCTGTTGACTTCGATAAATTTCACTAATTTTGATTTTTGCTCTTCAGGCAGATTTTGATACTCAATTCCTACCAGATGGTAAATATCGTGACCAACCTTCTTGTTTTTTTGCTGATTCTTTACAACACTTACAATATTGGTAATTTTATCCGTTGCAGAAAGCTTAATTGAGAGGGCAATCCGTTGAGATGTTTCTAATTTTTGCTGGCTGGCTATTAAAGCCCCACCAAGGCTGATATCCAGCGTTGTAGCTTTATGGCGAACATTTTTCGCTTCCGGAGTTGACGCGCTTAAATCATTGAAAAGCGCGGGAAGGCAAACGTCCAGCCTCGGGAATTTCCTGATCCCCATTTTTTCATAACGTATAGGGAATTCAATAATAACAAGATTTATCGGCTGCTTTAATACAGACATAACGGTGGTAGAACAACTCAGGACAAAACCTTTATTGATTAACCGTATTACAACAGCAGTATCAGGGGCTATTTTTAAGTTTCCAGTGCTGACCGCCGGACAATCGATTAATATAAATTCACCTGATTTCCAGCCTCGGACAGTTGCCTCATGCTTATCACCTCTGAGTTTCATCGTCAAATCCAGTCCCATTTCCAGAATCGGACTGATTTCGTCTAAACGCTTAGCTTCACCCATAAATCACCATTAAATTATTGATTAAGTGATTTTTTGTCTATCTGTCGCTAATTGTAGCGAAATACAGCGCAAAATGTCAATATGTTTATAGTATTACACCGTGTTTGTAAATCAAATCGTAGTTTATTTTTTTCGAAAAAAAGCAATAGCGGAGGGAACCGGGTTTAAAACCCGTATATAATATTCATGATTTTTCGTGGAAATATACATCTGCGTGGAACCGCCACCATCCAGATTAAGTACCTCGTGTACTCCAATTTTTTTTAATTTTAAAATATGCCTGAGTGTGTTCCAGCCGATTCCACCATATCGCGAATCTGTAGCGTAAATTATTATATTCCCTTTTCTATCTATAGCGATTCCAGAACGATGGTGAATAACATTAGCATTTTTTAATCAAACTGTGCTTTTTCCCTTACTGATCAAGCGTGGACCCGCCTGTACCTCCTCAGACACGTCTATTCCAGGGTCAAATCTACTGGAGTGAACACTGTAAGGCTGTCCATGTCTTACAACAAAAAAACCGCAATAACGACTCAGCATACCCACTTTACT
>CBDUII010000200.1:0-5336 GCA_965367285.1 uncultured bacterium | reverse complement strand
GTACGTCTAAAAAATATTAAAGAATTTTTCTTTTCAAATCCTAAATCCGCAATCTAAAATCATCACAACTCCCCAACTCCTAACTCGCATCCATACTATTCGATTATTTCCAAATCAATCTCTTTTTTTAGCGCAGTCAGCAGTTCTTTTGTTTCTAAAATAAAGGAAGGAGAGACAGATAATTCAATAATAGCTTCTTTTGGATCAATAGTAGTAACGACTCCAAAGTTTTCATAAGATTCGAACAGAGCATCCAGGTAAGCTATATCCTCTTTACGAATTCGGCATCTTATGCGGATATCTTCCATTTCTTTTTTTTCGCAATATGTCATATTTTTCTACGGGCGCGTTAAATTGAATGATAACTTCCTCGTTAGGCTGAACGACTTCTTTTTTGCTGACACCTTCGGCATCGAGAATAGACCCAATCTTAAGAGATGCTGGTTTACCTCTTTTCCCAACCCATTCTATATTATCTCCAGATACAAATTTGCTTCTAATATCGACCAGCGCCCTGTGTTGAGGAAAAACTTTTTTTACAATCCCTAAAAAATCATATGTCTGAATTGTGTTAGAAGAAGTTGAAATATCATTATCCGCTTTTCCGTTGAAAAAACCGGTTGTAAAAGCGCGATTACTTGTTTTATAAAGCTCTTCTTTCCACTCCGGGTTGTATGTGTAGTTTTCTCTGTCTTTCCAGTATGTGTCTATTGCTTCACGATAAATTTTAGTTACCACGCTATTATAGTAAATACTTTTCATCCGCCCTTCTATTTTAAAAGAGGAAGCACCGGATTGAATGAGTTCCGGAATATATTTAATTAAACACAAATCCTTAGAACTGAAGAAATAAGTACCTCTTTCATCCTGCTCAACAGGAAAGTACTCCCCTGCCCTTTTCTCTTCCATCAGATAATATTCCCAGCGGCAGGTTTGAGAGCAGTCTCCTTCATTCGCGTCCCGGCCTGCCATATGTTTGCTCATTAAACAGCGTCCGGAATAAGAGATACACATAGCTCCGTGGATAAAAAGTTCTATCTCCACATCTGTTTTTTCTATGATCTCCCTGATTTCCTTAATGGACAGTTCCCTTGCAAGACAAATCCTTTTTATTCCCTGGTCTTTCCAGAACTTTACCGACTCCAGGTTAGTTGTATTAGCCTGTGTGCTTAAATGAACAGGCAAGTGCGGGACAGTTTTTTTTGCGATATGAACAACGCCGGGGTCTGAAATAATAACGGCATCCACCCCAAGGTTTTCGACTTCTTTTAAATATCCTGCAATTCCATCCAGATCACTGTTTCGAGGAAATATATTAACGGTTACATATACTTTTGTCTCTTTCTCGTGGGCATACCGGACAGCCTCTTCAAGTTCCTGCAAAGGAAAATTACCCGCTTTTTTGCGCAGGCCATATTCAGGCCCTGCCAAATAAACAGCATCCGCGCCATAATGGATCGCAACCTTTAGTTTCTCAAAATTTCCGGCAGGAATGAGGAGTTCTGGTTTTTTCATAGCTGGTATCTTTTTATTTTTAGCCACTAAGATACAAAAACACTAAATATTTTTTTCTTTGAGCCTTCGGCCCTGGCGGCAAATTAATTTTAGATTGTGGTTTTGAACTCTGTATTTAGTTTTTATTCTATCCCAATTATAATAATTTGACAAAAATAAAATAATACATATACTATGCTTCTTATGGATAAAAGAGAAAAAAAATCTTCTGAAAACAGGAAATCAGCCAGAATAGCTGATTCCTTTACAATTAATTACAAGATAATCCCTCAAAATGAGTTTGAGAAAAAAGCGCCTTTTTATATAGACCGCCGTACCTCTAATAGACCTGCAGGCAAGAGATATGATGTTGATGCATTTCCTTTAGACTGGTCTTCACTTGAAAGCGAGGTAGATTACAACCCTTTTTTAGCAAGAATATTCTCTTATCTGGATAAAAAAATAGATATGGTTCTTTACAAACAGGAGGAGATACTTAAGCATTTTACTCCCCGGGATAAACCGCATGAGACTGACAAAACCGGAGAATGCATTGATATTAGCGCATCCGGCATAAGTATGCTCATACCTGAAGAACTTAAAAAAGAGACAATACTTGAATTAAGCATTGAACCCCTTATCTATCCTCCCTTTCGCATTATAGCTTTAGGAGAGGTAACGAGAGTTAACTTGACAAGGAATAAGGAAAAGAGCGGTTATGTGATTTCCACAACTTTTGCGGCAATTAATGAAGATGACAGAGAAGAATTAATAAAATATATCTTTAAAAGACAGCGAGAATTAATATCTTCCAAAAAACACAGTGACGACTTTTTTTAATCCACATTAATGATATCCTTTATTATAAATATTCACGTTAGATTCTTCTTGGAGCTTATCCTGAACCAGATGAGAGGATTCTTCGCGGAGTTTACACTGAGCGAAGCGAACGTGCGACCGAAGAATCTCAACATTGAACGTGCTAAGCAAGCGCATTCCCCGTGGTTTTGTCACGGAGTTAGCGAGCGAACTTAAAATGAAATTAACTCTTTACACAGAAGATTCCCCGAGGTCTTGCTGCGGGGAGCTTCAAATTCCTATACATATATTTCGTCCTTTGGTTCATTTTTTAAACAGGTGACGCAATGGCAGATGATGAAAATATTGTTGACGAAGAATTAGACGAATTAATGGAAGACATCGAAATTGAAGATGAACTTCACCAGGAAGAAAAAGTACGAAAGAAAAACACCAAAGTTTTGTTAATATCCATTGTAGGCCTGCTCACTATATCCGGAGTCTACTTTGGAATTAATTATTATAATGTTCTTGATGAAGAAGAACTTGTTAAGCAAGCTGAATCACCTCAAACGGTTCAGTCAGGCATAGAAACTTTGCCCCTGCAAGAAGATATAAAAAAGATAGAAAAAAAAGAGGGCCTGCCTCCGAAGGAGGAAGTGAAAAAAAAGGATGAAAAGAAAACTTTACCTCAGAAAAAAGATATAGAGGAAAAAGAATCAAAGTCACTTTCGCTACCCTCAAAAGATTTTAAAAAATCCTTTATTGAAAAAAATTTAAAGCCTCCGGCACCTTCGCCGCGAAAAGCAGCTAAAAGATTGATCCCCGAAACTGACAAAACAGGTGAGCATTACATTCAGTTCGGACTGTTTGTTATTAAGAAAAATGCTGATAATTTAATTCGCTCTTTAAAAAACAAAGGATTTTCACCGTCCAACATTTTAGCAAAAGACGCGGTGAAAATGTATCGCGTATATACAGGTAAATTTTCGGAACTAAAAATGGCACGAGAAGGGATTCTTGATTTGAAAAATGCCGGAATCAACGTAACTTTAAAAACTGTAACGGATGGCCTTTATACTCTCCAGGCAGGAAGTTTTTATTTAAAAGGAAATGCTGAAAAATTAAAAGATGAAATATCAGAACTGGGGTTGATTACCAGAATAGTCAGAGTACCTTTGATCATAGATGTTCATAAAGTTTATATTGGCTTTTTCAAAACAAAAAGAGACGCTGTGTTTTACCAGCAGAAATTGGCTGTGCAAGGTTTTTCTCAAACCTTAATCTTGAATAATTAAACAGGCTGGAATCAAGAACATTTGATTCAGAAATAGAAATCAGGTTATAATTCCATCCTTTATTTCTTCCATATAAAAAATCACATATCCTATTTGAAAACCGACAAGAAATGTGATGAACTGTTAGGATCGGGGAGTAGCGCAGCCTGGTTAGCGTACCTGCCTTGGGATTATAAGACAAATTTCTATAACCACTTGTAATTAAATCACTTCTTCAATTCTCTACCCTCGAAATCTTACAAAATCTAACACATAAAACAATAACTTACAATAGGGTTTTGACAAGGTTAATTGATCTGCTATCAGAGTAAAAAATTATATTTTGTAAGTCCCAAAAATGCGATTTAAGAGGCTTAATTATTTTTACCCATAGCAAGGTCCTGACCTGAGTTAGCCGGAAAAACCTTAGCTACCTATGGGGTTTTTAACAAAAAACGGCATTTCAGGAAGGGGCTGTGATGAAGAATTCAACTCCAACGAAAGCAATCAGAGCGAAATGTATGGAATGTTCGGGAAATCAGCCGTGTCCGTGTAGAAGCGGAAAGAAATACAAGAAGTGTCATGGAAAATAAAATATACTTTTTGTAACCTTGCAATCCCCTTTACAAATCAATTCAACTCTGCTAATTTATTGTCAATATTATCTTTTTCTTGTGAAAAATTTCAATGTCTAAAATATTAAACCTATGTATGGCTCAATGATAAAAAGAGCAAAAGAAAACTGAATAAATTAAAAGCTGAACTTGGAATTAAGGTAAGTAAACACCCTGAAATAGTTTTATGCTTTCAGTCTAATGTTGACCATAAGTAGAAGATGGCCAAGTATATTCCTACACTCTGTAAGAAATGCGGAAATGAACTCTGTCTTGTGCAACCGGTGTTAAAGAAGGGAGAAACAAAAAGCATCATTAAAGGATATTGGTTATTATGCTGGACTGAATATGAGTATGTTGTGTATTTGAATCCTAACAAGAGATAAAATGAGAAAGCTAATATCATTCGTTATAGTTTTGGTTTATCTGTTTATTTTGGAAGGAATATCTAAAGGCTATCATGAAAACAGTGATTTAAAATATCAGGGTAATATAGTTGTAAAAATAAAAGATAAACCTTTTCTTATGGACATAGCTAAAACTTCTGAAGAAAGAAAGTTAGGTTTAATGTATAAAGAAAGTTTAGATTCAAATAAAGGAATGATCTTTATCTATAATAAAGAAAAAAAATATTCTTTTTGGATGAAAAATACAATGATACCTTTAGATATTATATGGTTAACCAAAAACAAAAAGGTTGTTTATATAAGTAAAAATACTCAACCATGTAAACAAAACGATTGCCTCAGCATAAAACCTGATAGAAGAGCCATTTATGTCTTAGAAATAAACGCTAATCTTTCTGATAAATTAGGGCTAAGTATAGGAGATTTAATAGAATTTGACCTTGCCCCCGAAAACTGAACCACCCTTAAAGTTAGTATTGTGATAAAAATTAACAGAAAGGGGGTAAGGTCAGGATACGATCATGCTTATACTAAATCTCTTTTTGATATCTTCAAATCAAGCGTATCTCAATATCACCCATTCAGAGATAATCCAACACAGCTAAAATATGAAAGCCGTTTTTTTCTAACAAGCAGTAATCCGCCCATATTACCTTGATATCATTCCTTATCCTTGGCCTGCCCCCATTACCTGCTTTTGTAATCTTGCAATACACTACAATTTTGCCACCCTGAACACTCTCTAC
>CBDUII010000199.1:0-5341 GCA_965367285.1 uncultured bacterium | reverse complement strand
GCGCGATTAAAGCAGGAATCTGCAAAAGCATTAGCATACAGACGCCTAAAGGATTAACCTTGTGCTCTTTATAAAGCTTCATCATCTCCTTGTTTAATTGCTCCTTGTCGTTTTTATATCTTTCCTGAATAATCTTAATATACGGCTGAACCTTTTTCATTTCATTCATGGAGCGAAAACTTTTTTGGGTCAGGGGAAAGAAAATGATTTTTATAACAACCGTAATCAAAATTATCGCAACCCCGTAATTATGGGTATAGCTGTAAAGATACCGGAGAACTTTGAGAAGTGGTTTCACCAGCCAGGTAAATTTATTCCCAAACCATCCATAATCTATCGCCTCTTCAAGATGCACATTAAAAGATTTTAAAACATTTTCTTCTTTTGGTCCGGCAAATAAAATAACGTTGCCGCTCATGGAACGGTTGGAATTATTAATTAACTGTAATCCAACTGAGAGCTTACCATTTGGATTTTTGCCGATTCTTCCACCGTTAATTCCATTTTTAGGGATCAGCGCTGTTGCAAAATACTTATTCTGAAGGGATACCCAGCTCAAGTTACCGGAAAAAATAAATTCCCTGTCAAAATCATCCGGGTCATGCTTAATAACCTGGTTGTTTAAATAAGATATGGGTCCCATAAAAACGTATAACTTTTTCTCGTCTTCGTTCCCAAACCCCGGTCCCCAATTGAAATAAAATTTTTTGTCAGCCAGATTGCCACTTTGATCAGTTATGGTTGCATCAAAATCAATCTGATACCGATCATAATAAAAAGTAAAATCCTTTTTAACTTTCATCCCGGATGTGGTTTCTAACGTGAAAGAAACAGTTTTCTCAGGAGAAAATTCTGATAATGTAATGGACTCCGCGTTTGTCTGATAAACACTTAAATTTACCACGTCCATTACCCGGGTATCAAAGGCGCTCAGGTATGGCGGCCTTATGGAATCCTGAATTTGAGCAATGAGGTCAAGGGGCTCCTTTTTTTTGTTTAAATACTTTTTCAACTTTAAGTTTTTAAAAGACGCTCCCTCATTGGTAAGGACAATTGTATATAAATCTGTTTCTATGAAAATATCTTTAGTTTCTGTTGACCTGACAACTTCTAGATCAAAAACGGAAGGGATTTCCTCTTTTGGCTGCTCTATTTCTTTTTGCAGTGGTTCCGGGGGGCGGACTTTTCGTTTTGCAAAGCCCTCCTCACTGCCTTCTTTCTGCTGAATTCTTGCTTGGTATTCAACATCTTTTATACTGATATAGGCTCCCCATGCTACAAAAACAACGAAGGACAGCACAATAGCTAAGAGTAACCTTAATTCCATAATAAACTGTTTACTCCCTCTCTTCTTTTAATATTATTGGATCATAACCACCCTTATGAAAAGGGTGGCATTTGAGTATTCTTTTAATGATATACAGCAGTCCTTTGCCAAATCCAAATTCGTTAATTGCTTCCAGGGCATACGCGGAACAAGTAGGGTAAAAGCGGCATGACGGAGGCAAAACCGGTGATATGGTATATTGATAAATCTTTATAAGGGCTGCTGATATTTTTTTTAGCATTTACTTCTGATATTTCCGCAAAGCAGTAAAAAAAGATTCCCGCAAAAATTTGAAGTCAACTAATTCCGAACCACGGCCAACCACAAACAAAATATCTCTCATTTCCTCAAAATCGTTTTTACCAACCCTGAAAATCTCACGCGCCCATCTCTTTATCTTATTTCTATAAACAGCCTTGCCAGCTTTTTTATAAACGATGATACCAAGTCGGGAATATTCCAAGTTCTGCTTGAGGATATATATTTTGACGGGACCTTGATTGAAGCGCAGATGGATCTTTTTTTTTATCCGCTTAAACTCAGATGAGGTTTTAAGTCTTTCATGTCTGGAAAAACGATTATTTTTCAACTTCAAACAGCTAATCTTTTTCTGCCTTTCGCCCTCCTCCTTCGCAGGATCGCTCTACCCCCCGGGGAACTCATTCGCGCCATAAATCCGTGAGTTCTTTTCCGCTTAATAACACTTGGCTGATAAGTTCTTTTCAAAAAAATCTCCTGATAAAATAAACCAACAAAATTGATTAACTAAATGCCGTGAATCTATTCTTAACTACAATTTTTTATATTAACAGTGCAGGGTATAACTGTCAAGATCAAAACTAAAACAGCCGGACAAAAGACAGGCAATAGGAAAGCGGGATAAAGCGATTCTTTTTATTATGCTGGTTTATGGTCTCAGGGCGAATGAGATAAGCAAGCTACGCTTTAAAAACCTTGAGCCTGAAAGGATAAAGAACCAACAAAAAATATGGGTCGTCGATAGAAAAAGCCGGTTTCAGAACAGGCCGAAAACAGCAATTATTTTAAACGGAAAGGTATTGCAATCTTTTGATGCCTGGCTTGAAACGATTGAGAGGGCCGGGATTAAAACAACCAGGGAAACGCCTGTTTTTCTCCCATTTATATATGATCGGCTCAATGCCTGGTCATTAAGAGGATTAAGCAGCCTAAGCCTTTATCTGTTATGGCTATCGAAAATATCGTTAATAAGTATATGTCGAAAGCCAAAATTGTCAGGGACGGCGAAACTTTAAGCGCTCATGCCTTGAGGCACACCGCCTTTACTATGTTGGCTCAGGCCGGACGGCCAATTCAGGATATTCAAAAGCTGGCAGGGCATAGCGATGTAAAAACAACCATGATTTATGTCCACTCCGCGCAAAGCTATGATGATCATGTAGGGATGCATAACCCTTTAAATAAATAAAGCCACGATCCCCGGAAAAAGAACGTGGCTTTATTCAAAGAGAAGAAAAACGGCCTCCTTTATGGGTTGAAATATTAACACATAAGGGAGGGTACATGAAGAGAAACTTTGAAGAAATGGACTTAATGGAAATGTTTATGAAAGAAGCTAAGAAAATTCCTCTTCTAAAAAAAGAGGAAGAATTTGAAATAGCCAGGAAAGCAAATGCCGGGGACTTGGAATCTCTTAATCACCTTGTGTTAGCAAATATCAGGTTTGTTTATAGAGTAGTTTATAAGCATTGGAGTCCTGGGCTGCCTTTGATGGATATGATTTCCGAAGGTTGCATAGGGTTAATAAGAGCGGCGCAAAAACATGAACCTGAAAAGGGTTTTCGGTTCCTTACTTATGCGGAGTGGTGGATTACTGCCAAGATATTCCGTCTTTTAAAAAATCACAGTAAACACGATCATAAATCTATTGACAAACCTGCTTATGATGATTCGGAAATGACGATTGCTGATACTCTTTCCTCTGAAAACGATATTAAACCTGATGATTGTTCTTACCACAACCAGGCAAAAGGCTGGTTAGATGATTTGAATGATAGAGATAGAGAAATAATTATTTTGAGATTTTAGAATGATATGACCCTTGAAGAAATCGGGAAAAATTTGGTGTCGGGAAGGAACGAATAAGACAATATGAAGGCAGGGCTCTTAGAAAAATCAGGTGGACGCTCCTGTATCTTAAGCCTGTAAAGAAAAGTAAAAGATGAAAAGTTTTAAAACAGATGAAAAAGTTTTAACGAGGCCGGAGATATGCGCCACTACTGGATTTTCAACGGACTTGGTGAAGTATCAAGATTATACATATAGGGTGAGGTTAAAATGGGGTGAAAAGCAGAATAACTTCATTAAAAACAATATGTTATGCTGATACGCTATTACCTTTACAAACTTTTACTTTTTAAAATTTGAGTGCCATTTTTGCTTCATTCGATTAAAGGCAAGCTGGAATGAATCAATTAAATCAATATGTTACTGATGTTAAAGTAAAATTAAAAGTTAAAACTTTTGAAAGTTTTAACGTGCAAACTATTAACACGGAAATTTTTCGCATGTGCTCATAGAGACACAAAATTCATGACAGATTTAATAAAGCGGAGGGGATAAAGGTGTAAGTATTTGATATCAAAGGCTTAACATTTATTTCTTTTGCTTTACCATTGCTTTATCTTTATTTTACTTTGAAAATTGTCACTCTAAAGGGGTTAAAAAATGAAAAATGTAAAGGTAGTTAAAAGAGTTCAGGTTAAAGGAAAACGTCATTTTGTTGTGGCTGAGGATGCCGATATTGAAAAACTTATTCAGCGTGGGTTATCTCTAAAGAAAAAAATGGATGATATCAAAGCGGATCTGGATTCTGTCCAGGGCAGTCTTATTGAAATTGCCAAGGACCGGAGAGAGGGCTCCACTACTATTACCCTCGAGGGAATTTCACTCCAGGCTTTGATTACTTTCAGAGAGTCTTACCAGGTTAATAATGATGTTGAAGATATTAAACAACCCCTGGGACCTCTCTTCGATAGATTTTTTACAAAAAAGGAAGAATATAAAACAACCGGCGATTTCAAGAAATTCATGGAATCAGATCATGCCCTGGGAATAGAGCATCCTGAGAAGGTAAAGAAGTCGATCTTGAAATACGTGTCTATCAAAGAGACAAAGCCAAGTGTAAAGATGGAGGAAAAAGAGGAATGAGTGAAAATTTCCAGATTGAAGACTTCGACCCTTTTTATCAAACCTTATCCAAAATTATTGGATTCGAAAATGCTGTTAAGCTTGGAAAAGAATTTCAGGGAGAGGATATTTATTTTCCTAAGTTGAAAGGCGGCACTTTCAAAGAAAACAGGAATAGAAAAATAATTCAGGAGTTCAAAGGCCACAATGCCAGGCAGCTTGCAAAAAAATATGATTTAACGATTCAAAGGATAAGGGATATTGTCAAAGGAAAATGAAATATTAGACTTGCTTCCGGAGGATTTAAAAAAGATAGCTTTAGTTGTTGGCATTGAAAATGCGATCAAGCTATCAAAGGTATTTCAGAGAACATATATTTATGTACCTGGGCTTGATTCACTCCATAGAGAAATTCGTAATTATAAAATTCAGAGGGAATATGATACCGGGGAAAAAGCTAAAGTACTTGCCAATAAATATGGAATCTGTGAGCGTCAAGTCTGGAGCGTATTAAAAAAGGAAAGTAAAAATCCTGAGTTAATACCACTTATAAAGACGATTCTTAAAACTGAGGTCTTTTAATTATGGAGGTGAGCAACATTGAAAAAAAAGCTGCCCTTGCTGCAGAAATAGCTGACAAGATTGTTGAAGAATCTCAAGGACGCGAGTATACAGTTTTACTTCTTGCTGCCAACTTAATTTATAATGGACGTATTAAAATGGAAATTACTAACTAAATTCAATCCTAAGGTGATACCAATTAACATTGAAAAGCTCATTTCCAAAAAAGCTTCTCTGGCGTCAACTATTTTTCCCGTTTGGCGACAATTATTTCTCCCGTTTTAT
>CBDUII010000198.1:0-5344 GCA_965367285.1 uncultured bacterium | reverse complement strand
TGGAAGACCCCGAACCAGACTCTTTAGAAGAACTTATAAGCATTGCTTCAACTCTGTCTAACTTAAAGTTAATAATAACTCTTCCAACTATAGCCGACGCCCCGGCTTCTGTTTATGCTCATAGAGAAATCATTCAATGTCTCAATCTTACCCCCCTTTCAGATGAAGATTCAGAGAAGCTTTTAAAGGCCGCTAATAACAGGTTAAGTTTTGAGATAGAAGACTGGATCGTCGGGCATGCCGGGGGAATACCGGGAACTATCCTTGCTGCAGCGAGCATGGGAAATGAATTAAGAGATAATTTAACGGATTTTATCTCGGCAATAGGAAAAGAATTTGAGCAACGGATAAAAAACGAGTTTGGTCCCGATGCTCTTAAATGTACGCGATTGCTTTCAATATTAACTCATGTAGGTATTTCAGGGACTGTAGAGTCGGAGTTGAAACATATTACCGAAATTTTCGGAGATGGATGGCAGCCGCACAAGGCGCTTTCATACGTCTCTGAACTTGAAAAAACAGGTCTTATAAAAAAATGTGGCTTATACGTTGAAGTAACTCTTCCCATGTTTGCCAATTATCTTGTTTCCCAATTGCTGCAAGGCCGGATTAATGAACTCTTTGCGTTATTTGCAAGGCTTGATGAACAGGGACGCTACCGGTTTATAAAAAGGATAAGTGAAATTGAGGGTAAAGAGGTAAATAATTTCTGGGATGCAATGTTTGCTTATGACGGTCTTTTTGGAAATTTTGATTCAGCGCTAAATAATGCGTATTTATTGAGACTTATAGCTTGTACAGTGCCTGACAGGGTGTTAAAACTGCTGAAAACCGGTTTGCAAAACAGAAGTGTTGAGGAAAGGCTGGCAATAGAGGGAGATGAACGCGGTGAACTAAGATGGTTAATTGAACAACTGCTTTTCAGGAATAAAACAAGCAAGGACGCTGTTCGCCTTTTGTCGTTTCTTGCTGAAGCGGAAAATGAAGAATACTCCAATAACGCTACTGGAGTATTTATCGAATGTTTTCATGTCCGCCAGCCCCAGTTGCCTTTGTCCCTCTATGATCGAATTGACCTCCTTAAAGAATTTTCATCAGACAGTGCTTCAAAGAAAATAAAACTTATAATAGTTAAAGCCATAGGAGGCTCATTAAATCGCATGGGAAGTTTTAGATTACGACGGAGCGAGGGACCCACCCCATTGGATAAACCTGTAATTTATACTGATAAAAAAATATATGATTATCCACGAGAAGTAACGGATATTTTGTTCAGCCTTTCCAAAGATAAATATAAGGAAGTTGCTTCTGCGGCTTTGAATGAATTACCAAAGTTGACTGCTGAATTAGCAATTCAAGGACGACCGGATGAGGGAATGGAGAGATTCAAAAAGATTGTAGACCTTACTCTTGCAGGCAACACTGAAATTAATGTCACTTCTCTTTTTGACGCCATTCGACTTATACGTGATTCTTTCTCAAAGATAGTTGCTAAAGAAGAAACATCAACTGATCAAAAAAATGAATATCAGCAATATCTCTTTGAAGTGGATGAGATCAAAAACAAATTAGAGAATTCCAGTTTTCCATTAAGGTTAAAGAGGTGGATTGGTCGATAGAGTTACGAAGATGATATGAAGATTACAACGGCAGAGGGGAAAACTATATTTGCAAATATAGTCAAAAAGCTTGCTAAAGAAGTTATTGAGCAGCCAGAAATTCTGAATGGTGAATTAATCGAGTGGTTGTTATCGCCATCTGCACAAAAATCACATTATTTTTTTAATTTTCTTGGTGAAATTGATACTCACTCGATTTATCTAAAAAAAATGGAGGAGCTTACTCTATTTGGGAATGGAACCCCTGCCTTTTCTTTGTATTGTTGGGGATGGATGGGAAGGGACAAGAAATCAGCGGAAGAATATCTTGAACAACTATCCAAAGCAGATAAAATTTCTGGGGCAGCCATTGTTCAGGCTACTTTAATGGGAGAAGCGAATCAGAAAGCTGTAAATCGGGTAGAATCTCAAATTAAAAGGGGTTGCGTTGATCCGCAAACTTTTGCTCAATTGCTTTTTAACAGTGGGTGGCTGAAAAACATAAAGATGGATCAGTTTGAAAATCTGTTAATAGCCATTGCCGGAGAAAACTTTGAACACTCTTCGGTTCTCATCAATATATTTCATAGTTGGTTGTATGAGAAAAGAGATTTTAAAGGGAATCTTGTTGAAATTGCATGGCGTTGTCTTGAAAATAGTCTTGATTCAAAAGCGTCATTTGAAGTCTACCATGCTGATGATTTAGCAGCGAAACTTACACATTTTGATAAAGATAGAGGTTTCAATTTATTTGAAAAGCTCATTAATGGACATATAAATCGGGACAGATTAGGAAAATCTACCTGGAATCCTCTTGATGAATATGAGGGAAGAGAGTTTCGTAAAACTCTATATAATACTGATAAGAAAAATTTCATCAACTCTCTCCTGAAAACTGCTAAAAAAGACGATCTTAATTTATATGTGGTTTCATTCGACTTAAGGGATTCGCTTGATTTTGAAGAAAATAAAGACCTGTTGCTTTCATTAGCAAAAGAATCCGTCGAAAATGCCCGAATCATTGCAAGCTGGTTTTCTACTGCTAATAAAGAATTCTGGCCAATTGCCTGTGAGCTGCTAAAGAAGTACCCTAATGATGAAGACATGTTAAATGCCCTCGCATCGGGAATACGCCAGGATGGAAATGTGATTACGGGCCCTATGTCCAGCTTTTATGAAAACCGCCGGAAAGAAGCTGAAAAAATATTAAACGAACCTTCCACCCCACCTGAAGCCCGTGCTTGGTTAAAAGAAATAGTTGATAGGCTTCAGAAAGATATTTCTCAACAAATAATCTGGGAATATGATGGAGATGTTAATGATCTGCGTAGATTCATTAAAGACAAAAACTCTCCTCAAAGAACATGGGCTATAGGGAGATTGCTGAAATATGCTGAATGGAAAGATATCAGGCGATTATTAAGAGTTGAGGATATTGAAGAAGCCCTTCCACAAATAAACCTCCCTGATAAAAAGCGCAAAATGCTTGAAAAGCTTTTGAATGTATGGGCCTATGGTTAATGAAATTCTTACAGAACTGCAAAAAAATACACTAACCGCCCTTTTTAATAATGGAATGGCGGAACGGGGATTCTATCTTACCGGCGGCACAGCTCTATCAGAGTTTTACCTACAGCACAGACTTTCTGATGACCTCGATTTTTTTACTCGTAAAGACAGCTTTTTAGAAGATGCAAAATATTTTGCTGGTGTTTTAGAGTCTATGGGACTTGTTATTTCTTCAAAAGACATCGGTGAAGAATATTCGAGGTTTTTTGTTTATCATGAAGAACAGGAAGAAAATAAACTTAAAATTGAATTCGCCAGAGATGTTCCGGCTATAATGGCTCCACCTGTTATTCATGACAAAGTTGTAGTTGATTCTTTCGAGGATATTGCTGTAAATAAAATCTGCGCTATTTTCGGGAGGCTCCCGTCGGAACCAAAAGACTTTTGCGATCTCTTTTTTATCTTAAAAGAATCGCGTTTTGAACTTGATTATCTGATAAACCGGGCAAAAGAAAAAGAAGCCGCTTTTGACAAGGAAGATGGTATTCTTGCTTTTGCTGCAAGCTTGCTTAATGTAAGTGAGTTTCAGATGCTGCCGAAAATGATCAAACCTCTCACTCTTGATGAGCTTAATTCATATATTGTTCCCATAGCAAAAAAACTTATTCGGCAATTGCGCCCCAGGGGGGAATAAAAATCCGACACCGGAGGGGTCGGTATTGGAATAAGCCCATAGGCATAATATACTGGCAACAGTATTACATCTTGTTGGGTCAAAATAGCATGCAATTTTCAATAATTGATTTAAAGACTACGCAGTGTCATTCCCGACGTCCCAGCATGTCATTCCCGACGTCCCAGCATGTCATTCCCAAACGTCCCAGCATGTCATTCCCGAACGTATTTATCGGGAATCCAAGACGAGTTTTGATTCTGGATTCCCGATAGGAACACTCGGGAATGACACGATAGGGCATAGCCAATATATTTGGCCTGGTCCTGAGGACCAGGGTTTTTGTTTTTTAATAAAAATGAAAAGTTTTATTCCTGAAAAAACCATTGATGAAATTTTACAGGCAAACAAAAATCCTGAAGATCGGCGCGTTAAAGATATTTTAGATAAGGCTGCTGATTTAAAAGGATTAACTCCCGTGGAAACTGCAGCCCTGCTTCAATGTCAGGATAAAGAAATGATTGAAGGTATTTTTGAGGCTGCTTATTCAATAAAAGAATCTATTTACGGAAACCGGCTGGTCATTTTCGCTCCTCTCTATCTCAGCAATTTCTGTGTAAATAACTGCCTTTACTGCGGCTTCCGAAAAGAGAACACCGCGTTAAAAAGAAAGCGTCTGTCGTTAGAGGAAATACAAAGAGAAGTTGAATGCCTGGAAGAACAGGGACAGAAGAGATTGCTTCTGGTCGCGGGTGAGGATCCTGAATTTTCGCGGATAGACCTGTTAACAAAAACAATTGCTCGCATTTATGAAACAAAAAAGGGAAAGGGAAGCATAAGAAGGGTGAATATCAATGTCGCTCCTATGACTGTGAAAGATTTTCGTATCTTAAAAAAATCCGGAATAGGCACATACCAGTTGTTTCAAGAAACCTATCACAGGAAAACCTATGAGTCGGTTCATCCAAACGACATAAAGCGGCAAGTTGCCGCAACCAAATTGGGCTACCGCCCTGAAGAACAAACAGAAAAAACTTCCTCAAAAAAGAAGTTTTTACAGAGCAATGATCTGAAGTCAAATTACCTGTGGAGATTATACGCAATAGATCGCGCACAGGAAGCAGGTATAGATGATGTCGGAATAGGGGCTCTCTTTGGACTCTATGATTATAAGTTTGAAGTCCTGGCGTTGTTATACCATTCTTTGCATTTAGAAAAACGGTTTGGTGCTGGCCCGCATACCATTTCGGTTCCCAGAATAAAAAAAGCCTTAAATGCCCCTCTATCTTCTCATAGCCCTTATGTTGTATCTGATGAAGATTTAAAAAAAATAGTGGCCGTCTTAAGACTGGCAGTCCCTTATACAGGCTTGATTCTTTCTACAAGAGAAAGCCCCGCTCTGCGGAATGATGTTTTATCCCTTGGGATATCCCAGCTAAGCGCCGGTTCAAGAACCAACCCCGGGGCATACAGCGAGGCAAAAGATGATTCTTTTCTGAGTGAACAATTTCAGTTAGAAGACAACCGCGACCTCAAAGAAGTCATTAAAGATATTATTCAAAAA
>CBDUII010000197.1:0-5368 GCA_965367285.1 uncultured bacterium | reverse complement strand
ATGGACAGAAAAAAAACACGGTAATTGGTTCAAACCGAAACCTGAGCTAAAACTTGAAAAACGTTTTAAACAGTGGCTAAACTTAATGGAACAGGAAATTAAAAAAAAGATATAACACCGGGTTGTTTATTATGACAATTAGACTAATTTTTATTATTACATGTTTTTTGGCTTCTTCCTGTAGTGGTAATACTGATAATCAACAATCTGAAAGCAGAAAACTTTTAACGGTTTTAGCAGCGGAGTTTAAGCAAAAAATCGACACCAACAAATTTATTTTGATCGATCTAAAAACAAAGCAGGAACACGATAAGGAAAGGATACCCGGTTCGATTTTGATCGATTTTTTTGATAACGATTTTGAGAAAAAAATTAAAAGCCTCGATAAAAATAAAAAATATTTAATTTACTGTCACGGTGGGGAGAGATCATTTCTGGTGCTGCGACTGATGGAGAAACTCGGTTTCAAGGAGGTTTATGAATTAAAAAAGGGAATTACTTCCTGGAAATCGACAGGGTATGAGGCTGTAAGGGAAGAAAATTAATTTATTTTTAGTTATTGATCATTTGCAAACTGTTTGTTGATGGAGTTATTTACCAATAACAAATAACTAAGCTTTTGCACTAAGCATCTTCCCCTGTCTGGAGTTGAGCCGTATCATTTCATCGTTAATCGACTTCAATATTTGAGATTTCCACAGATTCCATTTTGGCGCGATCAGGAGTTCATCAGGATAGTCGACTACAAGGCGATGTATTATTATCTCCGGGTTAGTGTGGTCGAGAAACTTGATAACTACTGGTTTGTAGTCCTCAAAGGTAAAAGTTTTAATTTTTCCAAGGTAATATTCATTTTCCATGCCAGTCCCTTTCACAACGTGAAAATGATGGATTTTGACCCCATCAACGCCTACGGATGACAGATAGTCTGCTGTTTTCAGCATATCATTTAAATTTTCACCTGGCAGTCCAAGAATAATATGAGCGCATGTGTGGATGGATATTTCTTTTAATTTGTTAATAGCAATTGTAAAATCTTTAACCGTATGGTTACGGTTAATTTTATTTAAAGTTTTATCATTTGCGGACTCAAGGCCGAGTTCCATAATTAAAAAGGTTTTTTGGGAAACTTCCTTAATGAGGTCGAGTGTTTTATCCGATAAACAGTCAGGCCGTGTACCGATAGAAATTCCTATGATTTCATCAAATTCTAAGGCTTCCTGATAAATACGTCTCAATTTTTCAGCAGAAGCTAAGGTGTTTGTGTGTGTTTGAAAATAAGCTATAAATTTTTCTGTTTTGTAACGCTTTTTTAGCGACTTTATGCCTTTCTTAATCTGTTCCGGAATGGATAAAGAAGGGTCTGCGGAAGGGGGTGAAAAACTCCCGGGGTTGCAGTAAGTGCATCCCCCCGTTTCTCTGCTATTACTTCTGTACAGCAAATCTGTAAAACTGTGTTTTTTTAGCGCAATTTTTGTTAGTAGACCGGGCGGCAGCCTATTTGGTTGTGGCCTCCTGGCCGCTCTGTGTGGACAGTTAAATCCAGCGTCTATACCTATTTTATAAACAGGATAACCGAACTTTTTTTTCAGAAAGGAGCCAAAAGTTTTGTATGGTGTGAAAGGAGTGTGTCTGAATTGCACGGGGTTACCTGTATTGGTTTTTAGCTGAGAGTGCATATTTCTATTAGACTCGTCTAATTTTTTATAATATCCGGTATCTCTAAAGCTATCAAGGACTTTGATAAAACGTACATTAGGCAGGGGTTATATTATTTTGAAAAAACTTGGAGCAATAGGCGGAAGATATGCTATTTTAATATCACTGGCCGGGTAAAAAACTAAAATTGAAGCTCCCCGCGGCAAGCTGCGAGGGATGCGCTCGCTAAACACTTTCAAAAAAAATAATTTAATGCTATGAAAGAAAAAAGGTTACATCCACGAGCAATTATCCTCTGGAACACGGTTGTTAAGATTACTCCTCAGAGAAAAAAAGCTGATAGCAATGTTACAATCTATGCTGTTCTTCGAGATATTTCGCTGAAGAAGGATTATTGTAAAAGTTTTGGATTCGAATGTAAGGTAAAAGATGCCGGGAAAATACAGTATGAGGAAAAAGCCGAGTTCGGATATGGATACTAAAGAAAAATGGGAGGGAATTAAGCAGGAATTAGCTGAGAAAAAAGTAACGCAAATAATGGGGAAAGAGCAGTTTAAAAATTGGATTTGAAAAAGCTTTACAATTTAATAACTATTGAACTCTGTATCCAAAACTATTATATGACCTGAGAATCTCAACTTCTTTTTAATCATTTCAAGACCTGAACTAATCCTCATGATAAGAGTGTTTTCCATAATTGTTTTGGTTTTTCTATTTTATTACCCCGCGATGAACGGTGAATTCATATGGGATGATGATTCCTATGTCACACAGAACCCTCTTCTGTCTGCTTCCGATGGATTATGGAGAATCTGGACAACTTCAGAAAGCCCTCAATACTACCCAATTGTCTTTACATCATTTTGGGTAGAGCACAAACTCTGGGGTCTGAATCCCATGGGATACCATATCGTTAATATTCTCCTTCACTCTGCCAATGCCTTAATGGTCTGGTTGTTGCTTCGCAAAATAAAAGTGCGCGGCGCATGGCTGATTGGAGCTGTATTCGCATTGCATCCTGTTCACGTTGAATCAGTAGCCTGGATCACAGAGCGCAAGAACGTTTTATCGGGACTTTTTTATTTACTGTCGCTGGGAAGTTATATGAGGTTTGAGGAGAATAATAGAAAGCCATATTATTTCTCGTCTCTAATACTATTCCTCATGGCTTTGCTGAGTAAGACTGTCACCTGCAGCTTGCCTGTCGCCATATTGATATTGAAGTGGTTTAAGACTTCGAAAATAAGTTGGAAGGACATATATCGACTTATTCCTTTCTTAATTATAGGCGCAGCGATGGGATTGCTGACTGTCAAGTTGGAAATGCACCGGGTAGGCGCCCAGGGTGCGGATTGGGATATGTCGATACTCCAAAGAATTTTACTCGCCGGTAATGTGATCTGGTTTTACGTCGCAAAGCTGGTTTGGCCTGTGAATTTGACTTTTATTTATCCCCGTTGGGAACTCGATATATCAAATATCTTCCTATGGCTCCGGTTTTTTCTGGTGGTGGCAACTGGCTTTGGCTTCTGGCACTATCAGAACCGCTCAGGGCGGGGTCCGGTTGCGGGTATGGCCTTCTTTATTGTGACTCTGTTTCCCGCGCTCGGTTTTTTTAATGTTTATCCTATGCGCTATTCGTTTGTAGCGGACCATTTTCAATACCTGGCAAGTCTGGGAGTAATTGCCCTGGTTATTGGAGGCATTACAGGAAGAATTGATAGGTGGAAAATAATTAATTCTATGAAAAATAGAGGCGCTAACAATTTTATTTTAGCCGGCTTTGGATTCACTGTCCTTTTAGTATTAGGGATTTTAACATACAGACAGGGGTATACCTATCAAAACATGGAATCTTTATGGCGGAATACGATTATCCGGAACCCTGGGGCATGGATGGCCCATAATAACCTGGGAGTTGAACTGGAAAAACAGGGCAAATCAGATGAGGCCGCTTCTTATTTTAAGAAGGGGATAAAAATAAATCCCTATCATATTGAGGCTTACAATAATCTGGCGAACATTCTCGACTCAAAAGGCAAAACTATAGAGGCAAAAGAACTCTATGAAAAGGCAATAAGCATTAGTCCAAACCAGGCAGAACTCCACTATAACTTAGGTATTCTGTTGATGGCTGAAAAAAATTATTTAGCGGCAATTAATCACTTCCAGAAAGTCGTCCACCTTAAGCCTGATCTTAAAGAAGCGCGTCAAAACCTCTTAACTGCCATGAAGAAATATAAAGATAGTAGAAGATGATATAGTTGGAGGTGAAATAAAATTATGCCCATATGAGGGATATAGTGGGTCAGTTTTTATGGATGGGATGGAGTGGGATCAGTATAGAGAACAGTATTTAGCAAATGGCGTGTCTTATAGACCATATCTGATCGCAAATAAAAATACTATTATTTAAAGATTAAAGTGTAAAGGTGGAATAAAATATTTATAATATGAGCTTAAATATGTACTGCACCCCAAAAATTGCTGCTTGATTTTTGGGGTGCAGTACAAAAGAGGGTTAAAGCCCAAATTATGAGAGGAAAAAGTGAACGTGATAAAAGCTAAGTTATTGAAAAGAGGTAATGCCGGAGGAGAGAGTCGAACTCTCATGGGGTTGCCCCCACTGGATTTTGAGTCCAGCGCGTCTACCAATTCCACCACTCCGGCTAAATCAGATAGCAATTTGAAAGTTTAAAATATAGCAAAAAAGAAAAGTAATCTCCAGCGTATTTTGTAGTGATCCCGGTAAAAATGCCTGGCGAGCGAGCAAAAAAATATTCTCTACTAATCCTACTTGATTTTCCTTGTGTTAAAAGAAGAATTTATGGGCTTTTAAAAAAAATTTTAAAAATAACTTAATTTGGTCTTGACAAAAAAAATACAATTCTGGTAAAATTCAATTTGTTAATTCCTCATTTGGGTATCTGAATGATTCCCTGCATTATACTTAACCTTTAAAATTTTAATTACCTTGAGTATGTCCGAAAAAGCTGGTACTTCAAAACCTCAGACTGGGATCAAGCCGGATAAAACCAATAAGACAGCAGAGCATGTTATCCGTTCCAGAACAAGGGATATGCTTATTGAAGATTGGCTCGGCAAAAAAATCAAAAAATATGTTTCTAAATTAAACGGCTATGAAGGAAACCTTCACGACCTGGTTCTCCTGGGGATTGAAAAGCCTCTCATTAAGATTGTTTTGGATGAGGTTAAAGGGAATCAGGTTCAAGCCTCAAGTATCTTAGGTATTAACCGAAACACTTTAAGAAAAAAAATTAATCAGTACGGTATCAAGGTCAGATAGAACTTTAGCGATAATTAGTTTTAAAAACTTCAAGACCTTACTTTTCCCTCAACCTGCATCTTTTATAATAATCTGCCAATGAATCGTTTTTAATTTCCTCACGGATTTGCTTCATCAGATTATTATAAAAATAAATGTTATGAACGGTGTTTAATCTCAATGACAGAATTTCCTGGGCTGTAAAAAGGTGCCTTAAATAAGCCCTACTATAATGCCGGCACGTATAGCATAGGCAGTTTGGATCTAGCGGAGACTCGTCATTAGTGTACTTTGAGTTTTTGATAATTACCTTTCCTTCGGATGTAAACAGGGTTCCGTTCCTCGCATTTCTGGTGGGAATCACGCAGTCGAACATATCTATTCCACATAAGATTCCTTTGATGATATCGGTTGGTGTCCCCA
>CBDUII010000196.1:0-5485 GCA_965367285.1 uncultured bacterium | reverse complement strand
TAATCTACTCCTCTGGTGTCAAATAATTTTTTCTCTTTTTTTAAAAGATCTTTTTTAAACAGTACTATTGTTAAAATTTTTTCAACAGTTTCCGTGCGAATCGGTTTAACAATATAGGCGTCCAGGATAGCCTCAGCAGCTCGAATAACATTGTGAGCCATTCGTTCCGCTGTAATCATAATAAAAACCAAATCATCTAATTTGCCGTTTTCTTTAAGGATTTCAAGAACTTCCACACCATCCATAAAGGGCGGCATGTTCCAGTCGCAAAGAATTAAATCATACTTTTTGGTTTCAAGGTTCGTCAACATAACCTTGCCGTTACTTGCCGCGTCAATTTTTGTAAACCCCATGGAGCGCAGCGTATTCACCAGTATGTTGCGCATAGGGGCAAGATCATCACCTACCAGCACTTTCATGTCTTTAACAATATCTGACATTTTTCTCTTTTTACCGAGATCACTTGTCGCCATACTAATTAAACTCCCACTGCTCTAAATCAGGCTTTTCTTCCATCGAGGCTTTTTGTGTATACCACGTTGGAACAGAAAAATAAATCAATGCGCCATGGTCCTTGATATTTTTTGATGCAATTTGACCCTGTAATGTGTCCACAGCTAACTTTGAAAAGGTTAATCCCAATCCCGTGCTTCCTTTGACCCTTTTCATTTGGGTGTATTTTTCAAAAAGAAGCTTCTGGAATCCCTCCGGCACACCCTGTCCTGAATCCATGACTTCAAACCTCAACGAACTCCCCTCATCCTTAACGGTTAATGTTAGTTTGCCTTTTCCCTCCATTTCCTCACCTGAATGCTTGATCGCATTGGAAACAAGGTTTGTCAGTACTCTCAAAATCAGGTCGTAATCCGAATAAACTTCAAGATCTTTTTTTAATTTACTTACGTTCACATTCACTTTATGTAAATTTGCCATCATCTCCATGTCGGAAACAACTTCATCGATCAGGCCGTTAATATGGAATTCAGATAACTCCAGATGCATCTGACTTTCCTCAATCTTTTTGATATCAAGAAGGTTGGTCACTCTTCTCCACAGCAATTGCGCATCTGAATTTGCAGTTGTAAGGTAATTCAGCTGTTTCGACAGCGCTGAATTATATTCCTCCAAATTAAAAGAACCGGATGTTTTTGTCTTATCAGATAGCTGCTTTAATATATCATGGTAGCCGGACTTAAGGTTCTCCATTAAGCTTGTCAAAGGGCTTTTAAAATCATGCACCAGCATAACAACAAGCTCGTCTTTTAGCCTTTGCGTTTTCAAAAGTTCTTCATGCTCCCGGGCTAACTTATTTAGTTCTGCTTGCGTTTTTTTTAAACTAAGATTTTCTTTATTCACAATTTCAGAAAAAGTTAAAAGTGCCTAAAGTTTAAACTGAGCTAAAGTTGTAGTAAAAAGCAAGTTTTTTTAACTTCAGGCACTTTAGGCGCTGTTTAGTTCTTATTTTTTTAGGCACTGTTTAGCTCTTTCTTTTTACAGTGCCTTATGCAAAGCACAGCGCCTTATGCAAAGCTTAGACACTTCAAACTTGGTTACGGCTATGCCACGATGCAAAACAAAAACTATTTTTAAGCAGAATAGCATGTATATATAAAGTTTATCAAACAATATATAATTTTTCAGAGTTTTTTACATTATCCGCTCAAGAATGTCATTGAAGGTTGTCAAACAAGAGACGGGAAGTTTTTTGAAAACGAAAAACCGGTTCGGAAAAAATGACATACTCCCCGACGCAGAGCATCTGAGTATCTAAAACAACTTTATCGATTTTTTCGACGTAGAACGTCGGGGAATTAAACCCACTGTGTGGGATTAACCTGAAAGGTTTTTACATCGATAAGTTTGAAGTAACAAAAAAAGCTGGAAGGATTTTATAGGAATTCCCTTTTTTATTTTTTCAATTTTACTGATTCCATAAGGTTTTTTTGCCATCTTATTAACCGCATGACAGATTCATTTACCAGGTCAAGTGCGTCCTCCAGTTTATCAAAAGGTTTTAAAATGTAATCCACTGCGCCATTCTCCAGCGACCACAATGTCTTATTTAAAGTGGAATAAGCCGTCATCATAATAACCTGTATGGAAAAATCTCTTTTTTTTATTATATTTAATAGTTCAATTCCGTCCATTTCCGGCATGTTAATATCCAAAAGAACAATGTTAATTTTTTCTTTTTCAATTGCTTTTAATGCTTTGGCAGTGCTATTAGCAGTTATTATATTAAAATCATGGAGAGCAAAAAACCTGCTTAGAGTTGATAAGATTTCTTCCTCATCATCAATAATTAGTAACGTATTAGTCATTGTTTTATTCTTTATCAAAATAGTTTTTTTCTGTTGGATGACTTCCTATTTTAAATTTGCTCAAACTATCAATGCAACTTGTAAAAATTGATCTATCATGATCATCCCTGATAAATTTTGCTCCTATACCATTTTTTTGACTCTAAATAACCTCGCGCACTATATCTATTTTATGATGTGAACAAGGAAGACTAATTGAAACCGGCAAAATATCCTTATCTTGAAGTTTTTATGAAACACAGCAGTTCTGGAAACTTTTTACCACCTCCCTCACCCCTCTCTTGTTAGGTGGATTAAGGGGTGTGTAAATTCAATTTTGGTTGCAGTTGCGCAACACTATGGTATTTTTTGCAACAGATATTCTGCCTCTTTAAAGGACGGGTGCACTTCTAATGCTTTCTCTAACAACTTCTTTGCTTCTTCACGTTTATTTTTTCGGATAAAAGCTTTTGCGAAGTTGTAAAAAAGAACCTCGTCATCCGGATCTATAGTAATGGCTTTTTGGTATAAAGCAATGGCCTTATCGTGAAGATTTTGCTTTCCAAGAATGATGGCAATATGGTTTAAAATATGTTTATATTCTTCCTGATATAATGAATCCATTTCAATAATTTTATTGAAAATGTTTGCAGCTTGACCAACTTTACCATCATCGAGATAGGTCATGGCTGCCCCATACAAAGCCGCTACACAATTTGGATCAATCTTATATGCTTTATAATAGGTTTCAAGCGCTTTTTTAAAATCATTGATCTTCCTGTAATGGTCTCCTTCCACGACAATCTCATTGACATTGATTCGGTGGCGATAATTCCTTGCAAGTACATTGTCAGGTTTAATCCGGCTAATCTCTTCAAAGGTCTGCTTTGCTTCTAAGTAATTGCCTAATTTCAGGTATGCTTCACCAAGTTTCATGTTTGTTGAAACGTTCCCTGTATCCTGAATTAATGCTTCGAGGTATGAGTCTACCGAATCCTGGTACTTTCGGATTTCAAAATAAGCGTCGCCTCTTTCAACAGAGTCTTTTATCGCTTTTATTGTCTTTAATTTGATATTTCCCATTTACAATCATACTCCAGCCGCTTTCAGAAGAAAAATTCTTCGCCACTGCCCCATGTCCTAAGAGTCAAAACTCGCTTCAACAAAAAATTCCAATCCGTCACATTTAAAAGGTATTACAATGCAGGGACCACCATCAGACAGGTGGGAGATTTCATGTCCTTTCCCAGAGATTACGGTGGGAATACCTGCCTCAAATTTGAGGCCTAAGTCTGCAAGCCGTCTCCTTGCGTCACCTGAAATCATATTCGTAATTTCACCTACAGCGTCCCTGATTTCATCGTTTAATTCGGTATACTGCTGCTGCATCATGGCTGATACTACCTTCAAGGCGCAGTCCTTTGTGAAACTGACTACCACAGAACCCTGCTTGGCTCCGGTTAGACCAATAATTCCTGAAATATCCCCTATAGATAGTTTATTCTTTCTTCAGATAAGGTTTGCCAGGCACAGGATTTACTGAAGCCATGGTTTTAAGGACATTTATTGTTCCATGTAGAAATGGATTAATATAAACTGCTTTCATAAAAATTCTCTCTATTTAAAAATTTTTTTAATTTTTGCTTCCAGAGTGGCTGCATTAAACGGTTTTACAATATAATCGCTTGCTCCCGCCTGAATAGCGGCAATAATATTTTCGCTCAGTGCCTCAGCAGTAACCATCATAAAAGGAATATCCTTCAGGTTTGCATCTACCTTTACGCTTTTCAGCAGTTCCAATCCGCTCATTTTCGGCATATTCCAATCTGAAATAACAAAATCAAATTTTTCATTTTTTAACTTTGCCAATGCGATCGTTCCGTCGTCAGCATCGTGAATATTTCCAAAACCCAACTGACGAAGCAGGTTGCCAACTATTTTCCGCATAGTAGCAAAATCATCCACAACTAAAATTTTTATATTTAAATCAGCCACATTTGTCTCCTTCTATCATGTAAAAAAATCACGCCTTTCTACTTAACACCAACAAACCTCTGTTTTACAACCTTCTGCCCTGCTGGAGACAGGGCCCAATCGATAAATTTCTTTGCTTCACCGGTTGGCTGTCCCTTGGTTACGAGATTGAGCGGCCGGGTTATAGGATAATTTGAATTAGCCACGCTGGCTTCCTGTCCATCCGGTTTTATGGCTTTAACGGAATCATTACCGATTATAAACGCAAAACTGATTTGACCTATCGCCCCTTCTTGTTTTGAAACAAGGCGGATTATTTTTGCATCCGGTTTTACGATCTTTGCTTTGTAATCATTTCCTTTTAGCACTACTTTTTTGAATACCTTATTGGTTGCTGAGGTTTTATTAGTAATAAGAGGCGTAATGGGCATATCAGAACCACCAACATCTTTCCAGTTAGTAACCCTGCCGGTAAAGATATCGCTCAATTGTGCTAATGAAAGCGCTGATACTTTATTGGATGGATGGACTATTGCCGCAATTGCATCTTTCCCGATGATTGTAGCCACAATCCCTCCGGCTAATATCTCTTTTTTAACATCTCTTGCAACCCCACCAAAATCGCAGGTACCCGCGTCAGGACATTTCTCTCCGCCTCCGCTTTCCGGTTTGGTGTTTATTTTAAAGGTTGAATCGGTATAAACTTTTTGGGCGTCCCTGACAAACTTACCAACAGTGGAAGACCCAACATACCTGATCTCTCCTGCATGGCTAATATCCACATAAAAGTATCCTGCAGAAAAAATAATAACCCCTATAAAAACACTTATCAGTTTAAACTTCATAACTCCTCCTTTTTTTATTTTGATTGTTTTAGCCGAAAAAATACTTAATCTAAATCGTTAAACTACATGAATCACCTCCTTTTTTAAATTATTGCAAGAAGCTCACAAATTCCCAAAATTTCCAACCTTTCAAAAATAAATTTGCGGAATAAGTTGAATTTCCTTCTGTTTATTCACCCGGTCATTAGTCATATGTTCACTGGTCATTAGACATCAACCTCAGTATTGAAGCTCCCTGCGACAAGACTACATGGAATGCGCTCGCTAAACACTTTCAATGGCAAATGGCCACTGCCCAATGGCCAGAATTATTAAAAATCCTTAAAATCATCGTCACCCATCGGGATGACAACATCCGGATTAATA
>CBDUII010000195.1:0-5491 GCA_965367285.1 uncultured bacterium | reverse complement strand
TTAATGCACTTGGTGACACTATAGCCGTGATTACTGTTTCTGAGTCGGCGATTGAGCCATTAACTGAAAAAGAAATCTTTAGTGTTAGGTCGTTGACAACGTAAAGGGAAATACTTAAAGCATAAGGCATATCAGCCGTCAGGGTTCAGCTTAATAATCTGCTCTATTTAACCACAAATCCCAAAAAATGGGACACAGATTCACAAAGAAATAATTATCCAGTTTTGTTAGTAGGCTGGGCGGTAGCCAATTTGGCTGTGGCCACTGACCACTCTGTGTCCTATAAGCTATATTATTCAACAATGATTTTTATCATATTTTCCCGCTTTAGATAAATTTTGGCTTTTTCCTGAATCTCTTCAGAGCTTAATTTTTTTATTTTGTGTAAAAGTTTTTCACTATGATTGAATGGCTTCCCATAAAATTCATTCAGTCCTGCCTGGTAACATTGACTTATCCGGGTTAAAGAACGCATTAATCTCCGGGAGTTGTATGAATTAATGAGCTTATTCAGTCTCTTTGAAGAAACTTTTTCTTTTTTAATCTGTTCTATTTCATCATAAACTTCCTTTTCCACCTCATCTAATGTTTCAGCCCTCGTTCCAACAGCAATTTGAAAGAGTCCGTATTCATTGTGCATCGAAAAGCCGGCACCAAGGGAATAAGCCAGTCCCTTTTTTTCCCTGAGGTTTTGAGCCAGGTTTTGCGACAAAACAGACGCCAGTACCCGGAACCCTGCTTCTTCATCTTCATTCATTTTAAATAAGACCCCTAAGCGGATATAAGATTGCGTTTTCTTCAACGTTATCCGCATCGATTCTTCCTTTGAGACGTTAGGATATTCTTCAGAAGAAAGTTGCGGAGCTGTTGAGGGTGAACGCGCTTTAAAATATTTTTCGAATTCTTTTAAAACCTGCTCCCTGTCAATAGAAGTGGCTACGGAAATAATCAGATTATTCGGAGCAAAATAATACTTATAAAATTCCTCTAACTCCTGCTGTGTAATAGATGAAATAGATTTCTCAGTACCGTTTATTCTCCGGGAAAAAGGATTTCCCTTAAATAAGCGCTCATATAGAAGATTACCCGCTATTTTTGAGGGACTTTCTTTCCAAAGGAGGTCTTTCATCTCTGCCTTAACATCTTCCATATCTTCCTTTAAAAAAGGCGGGTTTAAAACAATGTCGGAAAAATTATAAATAGCCTCTTTATAAAACTTGTCGATAGTTTCAAAGCGGATAAAGGAAAATTCCCGTGACGTATAATAGTCATCGTAAGGAATATAAGGGTTGTCTTTTGTTTTCAATGCGGCGCCTAAATTGTTCAGCGCGTTTTTAAGCTGTTTCTTATCTCTTGTGCCGGTTCTCCTTTCCATCAACCTGTGCAGAAAATCTGCTATCCCCTCTTTTCCCTCAGGCTCCAAAGCGGTTCTATTTTTAGCTAACAGATGGATTGCAAAAACCCTGGAATCAGGATTGGAATTGATTAAAAGGGTAAGACCATTACTTAAAACTGTTTTTTCAAATCTTCTTGTTTCAGAAATCGTTAATTTCCGCTGTTCTAAAGGCTTACTCGTTCTCCTTTTGTCAATTTTCTTTGAGATATTTCTCTTTTTCCATAATTCAGTCAAAAGGACGCTTTCTTTTGTAAAATTTATCTTTCCAATTTCTGGGGAATAATATTCCTTTTGGACATACTCCGGTTTGTCATATCCGGGAATTGTGATGCCTGTGAAAAATTGAGGATTTTTGAAATAGTTCTTCCCTGCCCTCTTGAGTTCTTCCATGGAAACCTTTGCGAGATTATCTATATAATTGCTGGTAAAGTCCCATCCTCCCGCGGTCAACCAGGGACCTTTCATCATTCCATAGTAATGCGGTTTTTCAGATAAAAACTGCTCACTGACATTCAACGAAGTCATAAGCCCCCTGATCTCATTCTCTTTGAATTTCCCTTTGGAAAACTCTTTCAGATAGCTGATGATTTCATTTTTAACTGTTTCAGCGTTGGAATCAGGAGGCAAAACAGCAGTAATACTAAAAGTAGATAAAAATTTAGAAAAATCAAAACTCGATGATACCCTCAGCAATTGAGCGCTTTTTTTTCTTTTCAGACGCTCATTCAAATTATCCTTCAGGTGCAGATTTAATATTCTGATTAAAAGGTCAAAAGCATAAAAATCCTTATCACCAACATCAGGCGCTATCATTCCTAAATCAAGATAGATAGTTTTTGACTGAATATTCTGCGAAAATGTTTTACCGATAATTGATGAATTTACCTGATGGGTTTCAGGTTCTGGAATTTTCCCGGGTCCGGTAGAACCAAAATATTTTTCAAAAAGAACGGTCATCACTTCCGGGTCAAAATCACCCATAACAAGGGCTGTCATATTATTCGGTTTATAAAAAGTTTGATAAAATTTAATGACCTGCTTTCTTGTAATCTGTTTAATAGAGGAAGGGGTTCCAAGAATCGTCAGGTTATAAGGAGTATCCTGAAAAAATTTTCTATTAAAAAACTCATCAGCCCAGTAAGAATCATTAGCGCTGTCTCTCGCCAATTCATTAAGAATAATCCCTTTTTCTTTCTTAAATTTATCTTTGGGAAATATGGAGTGAAAAAGCATATCCGATTGGATATCCAGGGCCTTTTCAATAAAATCCTTCTCAACCAGCACAATATAATTGGTGTAATCCCTGTCTGTATGGGCGTTATTATAAATTCCATAATAATTCTGCTCGGCATAGAGATGTTCCTGGGTTCTGTTGGCAGTGCCGTTAAAAAGGAGGTGTTCCAGCATGTGGGATATTCCATTTATATCCTTGGTTTCATTCACAGATCCAGCGTTTACAGTAACCACCGATGCAATCATAGGAGAAGAATGATTTTCTATAAGTATGAGGTTAAAACCGTTTTTAAGCTGTATGGTAGTCACGTTTTTTCTCAATTCCTGCGCTTCCGGATTTCCTATTAACAACAGGATAAAAAAAATGGTAAGGACAATTGGTTTATTCATTATTTGATATTAAAGGTACATTGCAACCATGTCAAGAAGCTGCTTCATCTATCTGCTTGGAGCAGGCAAATAAAATGGTTATAATAAAAAATTCGTGAAAATTTCAAAAGATATTAAATACGATGCTTTGCTCATGGTGGCGGATAGCGAGACAAACGCCAATGTCTTATATGCCACCAGTTTTTTTGTTCCTGATCCGGTAATCTATTTTCAAATCAAAAACAAATCCTACCTTGTCTTATCCGACCTGGAAATAGACAGGGCAAAAAAAACTGCCTCAGTTGATCATGTTCTCTCGATGACTAAAATTACAAATCAATTAAAGAAAAAAGGGACTAAAAAAACAGGAACAGTAGAAATAATCCACCATATTTTCAAAGAACGAAAAGTTTCCTTTGTTCTTGTGCCGGCAAACTTTCCTGTTGAAATAGCTGATGGGTTAAGAAAAAAGAAGTTCAAAGTACGCTATAAACCGGACCCTTTTTTTGAAACACGTCAATTTAAATCTCCGCGGGAAGTCAGGTATATAAAAGAATCGTTAAAGGCGGCGGAAAAAGGGATGGATGCCGGGATCAAGCTGATTAAAAAATCGATTATCGGTAAAGATGGTTTTCTTTATATAGACCAAAACACAATTAATCTTTATGGTGAGGAAGACCTCCCCTTGCTCCCCTCCTTGGCAAGGAGGAGAGCAGGGGTGGTTAATAAAATTAAATTAACTTCGGAAATGGTAAAAGCGGAAGTGAACTCCAAAATCATGAGAATGGGTTTTCTTCCGAGCCATACCATAGTTTCCAGCGGCAACCAGTGCTGTGATCCGCATAACGAAGGATCAGGAGCGATAAGAGCCAACAGCTCCATTATATTGGATATATTTCCCCGCTCTCAAAAAACCGGGTATTTAGGGGATATGTCGAGGACTGTGGTAAAGGGAAAAGCTTCAACTCGCCTCAAAAAGGCATATCAAACAGTTTTAGAAGGACAGCAGATCGCTTACAAAAAAATCAAAGACGGAATTGACGGCAAGGACGTTCATAACGCAACCCAGAATTTTTTTAAACAAAAAGGATTTCTCACCAGCAAAGGGAAAAAGAGGATGGAAGGTTTTTTTCACGGCACCGGGCACGGGGTCGGCTTAGATGTCCACGAATCTCCGCGTATCAGCATAAGGTCCTGCATATTAAAAGCAGGCCATGTGGTTACCGTGGAACCGGGGCTTTATTATCCCGGCATGGGAGGAGTCCGAATAGAAGACGTTGTCCTGGTCACCAAATCCGGCATGAAAAAATTGACCCAATATCCTAATTTTTTAGAGATTTGACGACTACGATTCTTTGCTTTTGGAGTGCAATGCGGCCTCGCATTGCTATTCCCCTGAGTTAATATGCGTGTTTCCTAACTTATTGCAGATTCAGAGCAAAGGATATCGCATCGCGAACTTGTTGGAGCTTTTCTGCGGAGAGGATTGTTATCAATGAACCAATTCTTCCTTTTGAAACGGTTTGTATGTGATCGCAGTTGACAGCACAGTCTTTACGCAAACCATCTTTGCGGGACAGGAAAACCTTGCCTGGTATGTTCCTGATGGTTGAAGTTATTGGCACGATTGTAACTTCAACCAAATATTCTAATATTGAATTCCTTGTCAAAATCAGCACAGGCCGTTTTTTATCAGGGGAGTGAAAACTTATACCACCTGATTTCACCTCGTTTCATTAATCACCCCACTCTTGCTCTGATTCCCAGACACTAAACTCTGATTTTTTAACAGGGTTCCTCTCATACCCTCTTTTATGTTTCATTTCCAGACTGTTAAACTTTACTTGATTTATCGCTTTGCGCAATGCGTGTCGCGTGAACGAGGATCGAGTTGTCTTAAGTTTCTTTACAACCTTATCAACAGCATCTACCAATTCATCGTCTAAAGTCATTTGAACTGTTTTCATAGTAGCCTCCTTTTTTATGTGGATTTCTATAGCTATAATAATCCACATATCATACAAAGTCAAGAATTATTGAGTGAAAAAATGCCAGGATTTTCGCATAGCCTAAGACAGCTTCAAAGGGAGTGACGCAAAAAACTGGTTAAACCAAGAGCAAGCTTGACTCCATTTCCAAGCGACTGGTTAGATTTTATGGTTTTATTTCAGAGATAATGTTTTACTTTTCTTTGCTATTATGATTAATTGGCTTGGCGTAAAGCATCATTAACTGATTCATCCGTGGGGAAGGCTTTTGCCACATCCGGCGCCAAAAGAGTTAAATTTGTACCAGCTCGATACTTTTTGGCATATTTACCTTTGACGCCGCCTTTTAATTGAGTCATAAATTTAAAAGGGGTCACATCTGGCCACTTGATACATTATTTTAAATTTAATTGTTATTTGTCAAGTGACCAGATGTGACCCCACTTCGCCTCGAGCGGAGCGAGAAATCTTGGGGGATTGAAAACATTGGAGTTAAAGATTTCTC
>CBDUII010000194.1:0-5496 GCA_965367285.1 uncultured bacterium | reverse complement strand
TTAACACAGTATTTTCAAAAGTTAAGCAGCTTAAATCTTCTCCGGAAATCGGTAGGATTGTCCCTGAAATCAGAAACAACCAATTAGGGGAACTGATTTACGGCAATTACCGAATCATTTATCGTATTGAAAAGAATCAAATATCTATACTTACAAATCGACATGGTAAGCAAATATTGCCAATAAAAGAAATTATGGCCTGACATCGAGTTTAGCTGTTGAAACTTCTTTTGTTCTTATTTACACTTCTACTATGATGAGCAAAAAAATAATAGTCCTCGGAATTGGGAATATCCTTATGAAAGATGAAGGGATAGGGGTGCGCGTGGTGGAGAAAATCATGGAGAACTATTCCTTCCCGGAGAACGTGGAGATTTACGACGGCGGAGTTACGGGAATGATGGGACTGCTGCCCCTTATTGAAGAAGCCGATCACCTTATAGTTGTCGACGCCATTAACGGCCCGGGCAACCCCGGTTCTCTCTACCGTTATACGGGAGACGAATTCAAACATGTTATTCCCAAAAAATTATCGCTCCACGATATAGGTTTTGTAGAATGCCTGACCATAGCGGACATTAACGAGAGACTTCCGGAATCCGTTGTGATTATTGGGGTAAAGCCGGAAAATATTAAAACAAGAGAAATGGGTTTAACGGAAACAGTATCGTCCGTTTTGGAGGATCTTGTTAAAAACACAATAGAAGAATTGAAAGCCCTTAACGCCGGACCGGTCAACTGAATCGCTGATGGTTCAACTTATCACGAGGTTTTATTATGTGCCTGGCTGTACCTATGAAGCTAACAAAAAGAGAAGAGTTCTTTGGCGTTGCGGAACTTGGTGGAGTTAAAAGAGAAGTGAATTTAATGCTCGTGCCTGATGCAAAACTCGGGGATTATGTAATTATTCACGCGGGCTCGGCTATAGAAATCCTTGATGAAAAGGAAGCATTGAAAACCATTGAGTTATTCAAGGAATTAACCAATGAGGACTTAACGTAACAAACAAATTCCTCTTATTTGTTGTCTGATTCGTGGATTGAGAGAACAAAACTAACCTTGAGTTTGAGAAATCCGAAAATCGAATATCGAAATTCGAAACAAATCCGAAGGTGAAATGATCGAAATGTAATAAAGTTTGTAACATTTGAATTTAGAATTTTTTAATTGCTTCGGATTTCGGGTTTCGTGCTTCGAATTTTTAACTGTAGTTAATCCACAGCCAATATGCGAATTTATCGCCTCTATGCGGTAGTAGTTTATTTATCTTTGCGTTAAACCAATTTTAAAATGAAATATATTTCCGAATTCCGTGACGGCGATCTCGCGCAAAAAATAGTGGATGCTATACATAAAGAATCACCATCGGGTCGCATTATGGAATTTTGTGGCGGGCACACCATTACCCTCGTCAAATACGGTATACCCGAAATGCTGCCGCCTTCATTGGAGATGGTTTCCGGCCCCGGTTGTCCTGTCTGCGTCACTTCCCGCGCTGAAATAGACTCGGCCATAGATCTCGCGCTTAACCACAATCTAATCCTTGCGTCTTTTGGAGATATGGTCCGTGTACCCGGAAGTGAGAAATCCCTGCGGGATTGTATGGGTCTTGGCGCTGAAATCAAGGTGGTCTATTCTCCAAACGACGCAGTAAAACTTGCGCAGGAGAATAAAGATAGAAAAGTGGTCTTTTTCGCCGTTGGATTTGAAACCACAGCTCCGGTAACAGCAGCAGCTATTAAATTAGCAGAATTTCAAAACCTTAAAAACTTCTTTGTTCTCTCTGCTCATAAAACCACGCCGGGAATTCTGAAAGCATTGCTTGATGGAGAACTCGATCTCGACGCCTTTGTTTGCCCCGGACATGTTACTGCCGTAACCGGAACCGGCGTCTATTCGGAACTGACAAGAGCAGGTAAACCCTGTGTTGTTTCCGGATTCGAACCGCTCGATATATTGCAGTCCGTCCTTATGATCGTGCGTCAGTTAAATGGGAAACAAGCCAAAACAGAAATTGAATATTCCCGTGTTGCGAGAGAACAGGGAAATGTTACCGCACAAAAAATCATGCGGGAAGTCTTTCGTCCGGTGGATGCTGTCTGGCGTGGATTGGGCAATGTTCCGGGAAGCGGACTTAAGCCGCATGGGAAATACGAATACTTTGACGCAGAGAAGGAGTTTGGAATCAAAATCACAATTGATGAGAAAGAAGCGCCTGGCTGTATTTGTGGAGAAATCCTGAGAGGTCTGAAAAAACCAACTGACTGCAAGTTGTTTAAAAAAGCCTGTAACCCGGACAACCCGGTAGGCGCTTGTATGGTTTCCGACGAAGGAACATGTTCTGTTTATTACCGGTTTAAAAAAGATTAATTATATTTGGAAACTAATTGTCATTCCCGACTTGATCGGGAATCTATAATTTAAAAGGAAGGCATGGATGTGCCAGGCACATAACAAACACGGATATGCTAAAATCTGAATTAATTACCTTGGCGCATGGCGGGGGAGGGGCGCTCTCTGCAGAATTGACACAAAAAATATTCCTGCCCGAGTTTAGTAATCCTTATCTTGAGTCTCTTTCAGACGGTGCTATTCTTTCCGTTTCAGAAAAAAGATTAGCTTTTTCCACAGACTCTTTTGTCATAGATCCTCTGTTTTTCCCTGGAGGAGATATCGGTTCACTGGCGGTGCACGGTACGGTGAACGATCTGGCTGTTTGCGGTTCGGAACCGCGATTTTTATCAGCAGGATTCATTTTAGAAGAGGGACTGCCGATTGCGGATCTCAAAAAGATTGTTCATTCCATGGGGGAAGCGGCCAGGGAATGTAATGTTTCCATTGTTACAGGAGATACTAAAGTCGTTTCGAGGGGAAGCGCTGATAAAGTTTTCATTAACACATCGGGAATAGGTTTTATAAAGGACGGAATCGACATTTCAGCCAGCCGAGTGAAGGAAGGCGATAAAATTATTTTATCCGGTACTATAGGCGATCATGGAATGGCTGTGCTTACCCGGCGCAAAGGTTTGGAGTTTGAGTCGGAAATCCGGTCCGATTCCCAGCCCCTGCATGATTTGGTGAGAGCCATGCTTGAAGTGGAAAAAGATATTCACATGATGCGCGATGCCACTCGAGGTGGATTATCAGCAGTATTAAACGAAATAGCGCATTCTGCGGGCGTCAAAATAGTTATTGAAGAAAACGCTGTCCTGGTCAATGATAATGTTCGCTCCGTCTGCGAGATATTGGGATTAGATGTTCTTCATGTAGCGAACGAAGGAAAACTCGTTGCCTTTGTCCCCTCTGAAACAGCAGAAAAGGTATTGGATATCATGAAAAAACATCCGAAAGGGAAAGATTCTTCAATTATTGGAACTGTAACTGAATCAGGCAGCGCCCGTGTGGAGATGAAAACCTCATTTATCGGCAGCCGGATTATCGAACCCCTTGTCGGCGACCAGCTTCCACGAATTTGTTAATTAATAGGCTTAAAGTTATGCATGAATTAGGCATTGCAAAATCTCTGATGTCCGTTGTCCTGGAAAAGGCAAAGGAAAAAAAAGGGGAAAGCATAAGCAAGATTGTCGTAGTTGTTGGCACACTTGCGGGCGTCACGGCGGATGCGTTGAGATTTGGCTTTGAGACCGTAATTTCGGAGACAATTGCGGAAGACGCGGAACTGATTATTGAAGAAGTTCAGGCAATGGCTTATTGCGCGGGATGCAAAACCTCAATGGGAGTAGGGAAATATGATCTTCTTTGTCCCAAATGCGAAGGCATACTGGAAATTAAAAGCGGAAGAGAACTCTATGTAAAGGAATTTGAAATAGAGTAATAATGTTCAGCGTTGTCCGGTTAGGTTTTTGCATACTGACTTTATCACATAAAAACTGTCATTCCCGCATGCTTTTAGCGGGAATCTATGAAGGAACAGAATTCCTGGATGCCCGATAAGAATATTCGGGCATGACATAGTCGACTTATGCGATTTTCTAACCGGACACTACTGAACAATGTTTCATCATTCAGGAAAAAATAAAGCACAGACGACGCGGATTCTATGAGATTTAAAATCGATGTCAGGGGCATAGTTCAGGGAGTCGGGTTTCGTCCCTTTATCTATAATCTCGCGCACCGGCTTAAACTTACCGGCCACATATTTAACAACAAGCTTGGCGTTACTATAGAGATACAGGGCAACACCGTCTGCTGTGGCAAGTTTACTCGCTGTCTCTCATCCGAGTTACCCCCTTTAGCCCGCGTATCGGATATCAATAGCTCGACAATCACTTTCATTAAAGATGAAAAGTCTTTTCGGATTTTACACAGCAAGGATGATTCTGATGATATTGCATTAATTTCTCCTGATAATGACGTCTGTCCCGACTGCTTAAAAGAAATCTTTGATCCTGAAGACAGGCGATTTAGATATCCCTTTATTAATTGTACGAATTGTGGTCCACGATACACGCTGATTCGTAAAACTCCTTATGACAGACCTTTCACTTCTATGTCTGAATTTAAAATGTGCCCGGATTGTCAGTCAGAGTATGATGATCATGAAAACAGGCGTTTTCACGCGCAGCCCAATGCGTGTCCTGAATGTGGGCCATCAATAAAACTGCTTGATACCTGCGGAAAAGAGATTAAAAGTAATGACCCGATAGATGACACTATTAATTTTGTTAAGAAAGGCAGGATAATAGCCATCAAGGGGATAGGCGGATATCACCTTGTTTGTGATGCCACTGATGAGCAATCTGTAAGTGAACTCCGAAAACGTAAATTAAGAAAAGAAAAACCCTTTGCCATAATGTCGAAAGATGTGGAAGCCATTAAAACCTATGCCTGTGTAAATGACATGGAGGAGAAGCTCCTTCAGTCACGGGAAAAACCAATTGTACTGTTAAAAAAGAAAATTAATAGTCTACTTGCAGAGCCTATTGCCCCCGGCTTCACAGAATACGGCGCTTTTTTGCCCTGCACACCAATTCAACATCTACTTTTTTCAGGTAATGTCCCCGTAGCCCTGGTTATGACGAGCGGGAATATAAGTGAGGAGCCTATAGTATTCGATGAAAAGGAGGTTTTTGAAAGATTAGGCGGCATTGCCGATTTTTACCTTATAAACGATAGACCTATCGTATGGCGGTGCGATGATTCAATTGTCAGGGTAGTTCAAAGTAAAAATATCCCCCTTAATAAAGGAGGTCATGGGGTCGTTGATCAAGCGCAATATAAAACTATGATTTCACGCCGTTCCCGTGGATGGGTACCGGCGCCAATATTTATTGAGGAAAAAGTACCGCCAATGATTGCGTGTGGTGGGGATTTAAAAAACGTTTTTTGCCTGGCAAAAGGTCGAACTGTTTTTCCGGGTCCGCATATCGGTGATCTTGAAAATTCAGAAGCGTTACGATCTTTCAAGGAATCAATTGACCATTTCAAAAAAATATTTGAGATAGAGCCGGAACTCATTGCTGTTGACCGGCACCC
>CBDUII010000193.1:0-5547 GCA_965367285.1 uncultured bacterium | reverse complement strand
AATCATAGCCAAAATGCACATTACCTACCAGTCTAAATTTTGGGGTCCATTATAGATAGCCCGGACGGTTTTATTTAACTCTTCCTGAGTAACCCCAAATGTTTGTTCGAACTTTCCAATTTTTCTTCTTGCGCTCCTAACAATTTTTTCCAATTCAAGAAATTTTTTCTTTGTTAATTTCCTTTTGCTTTTTAAAGTAAAACTGTCAATAACTTGTTGATCTTCGTGAATATAATCCGCGGATTTCTTAATTGCCTCTATTAGTTTATCAATTTGCTTATTACTCAGGTTGATTTCAATAATCTTACCTGCGATTTCTGCCCTGATTTTGTTTCGATCCGTTTCTAATTTTTCCTTTGTTTTACCCTTTTTTGTTTTTACAAGAATTGAAAGAACCTTTGTTAATTTATTATTAAGGCGTCTTATTCGTTTTAAAATAGAAGTCACTCGTTTATATTCTTTTTCCCTTTTTATACCATTTAAATTATTGAGATCATTCCATGTCACAAAAGGTTGTATAGGAATCATTTCTTTTTTAATCAGAGGTTCCATTTCAAGTAATTCTATTGTTGTGATAGGACAGCGTGAAACATTCTTAATAACTTCTTTTTCTCCTTCTTCAATCCTTTTTGCAATTTCAACTTCTCCTTTACGCGACAAAATGGAGAATTTTCCCATTTGTCTCAGGTAGATTCGCACAGGGTCATCAATTGAGGGAGCTTTATCTTTCTCAACCTCCAACAGGCCATCTGATTTTGATGTATTGGATTTTCGACCTTTTGATTTTTTCATATTGCTTATTATTCAAACGACATAAAATAATATAGTAAGGTAATGAACAACACTGCCTGTCAGCAAGAACATGTGCCAGATGCCATGCGCGCAGCGCATCCTCTTATCCAGAGCGTAGAAAACCACTAAAAACTTAAACTATTGTGACACTGCTTGCATCCCTATTACTTGTAAATGTTTTTTTAACTCCCTCCAAGTTTTGGGATCAATCTCTCTGCTCCGGGGTAAACCTTTTGACTTTTGAAACTCTTTTATCGCCCTCTTTGTTTTTGGCCCTAATTTTCCATCTATGGGGCCGGGGTCAAAACCAGCGTTCTTTAAAGCGCTTTGGGTTTGGTTTACATCAATTTTTTCAAAGTCAAACTCCGCTTGGTAAATTCTATTCAATACTTCCCATGTTTTCTTATTTACATACCCAGTTTCTTTTAATCCATAATCCTTTTGAAACTCTTTTATCGCTCTCCTGGTTCTAAATCCCAATAGCCCATCTATAGAGCCGGGGTTGTATCCAATCTCTTTCAAAATCTTCTGAAGGTCTTCAACCTTAGAATTGTGTCCATACGTGTCACCGAATAATTCCTTTTCTTCAAATAGGTCTCTTTGCAAAATTTTCAATAAAAAATCGCACCCTCCGCAGGAAAGGGTTATTGCAGATAGCAAAAGCATCATAATTATTGACCGGTTTTTTATGCCAAGCATTTGCCTCATCACTTATACATTAGATGCAGCTATATAGTAAATATATGCAAAGTAGGCTGCTATTAATAACATCCCTTCCTTACGTGTTACAACAAGGTTACTTATGAATATGGGTATTAATATAATTGAAAACAGGAGCATAACAGGCATATGAATTGCGAGCATTTCCGACGTAATCTGAAAAGGATGGATTAGAGAAACCGTACCGATAACAAATAAAAGATTAAATATATTGCTTCCTATGATATTACCGATTGAGATATCATCATTATTTTTAATTGCAGCCATAAGGCTTACCAAAAATTCAGGGGCTGAAGTTCCAAGTGAAACAACCAGAAGACCAATCAGGAGAGGGGTTACTTTTAAGACCACAGCCAAATCAGAGGCCCCTTTTATGAAAAACTCAGCGCCGACATACAATATAATCAGCCCGAATACAAATTGTATTACCAATATTGACATAAAGCGGCCAAGGGGCCGCAGCCAAAATGGCTACCGCCCGGTGCACTAAAGCCTTGCATAAGGCGCTGTGCTTTGCATAAGCCGCTGTAAAAAAACAAAAGATAAACAGCGGCTAAAAAATCTTCCTAAAAAAAGAAGGTTTTATAGTGTAATAGTATAAATACCTCTTAAAAAAAAATACCCCTTTGAGGCAGAGCCTCAGAGAATGCATTCCCCGGCAGAGCCAGGGAACGAGAGCAAAAATAAAAACACTGTTCATCACCAATTATGTCATGCCCGAATGTTATCGGGCATCCAGAAGTTTGTCCCTCTCAGATTCCCGCTAAAAGCATGCGGGAATGACAGTCTTGGGGATTGGGGAGTAGACGTTAAAGAGCCATGTTCTTTGTGTACTGCCTACTGCTTTTAGTTCGCCCGAAGGGCATTAATTTATTCAACTTTCATTGCCAAATCTTCACTAAAAAAATCATCCGGTGTTTTGTCTTCCTCCATCGAATATTCTGTTGGGGCGGTTCCATCTATAAAGCTTTCAAAAATATAATTTTTCTGGCCGGTACGGGCAAGCAAGCCGGTTTTTGGGTCTATCTTCGCAAAGACAACACCAGGGGGAGCTTTAAAATCTGTTTTTGTAGTTCCTTTAAGGACGTGCTGCATATAATCGAGCCAGATGGGACTGGCGGTTCTGGACCCTGTTTCATACTTCCCGAGAGGGGTATTATCATCCATACCTACCCAGACACCGGTTACCCGCTCCGGGGTATAACCCATAAACCATGCATCCACGTAATTGTTGGTCGTCCCTGTTTTTCCGGCAACCGGCCTGCCAATGACTTTCACCTTTTTACCGGTGCCATGCTCTACTACATTTTTTAAAAGATTTGTAGTTATATAAGCAATTTCTTCAGATATCACTCTTTCGGAGGAAGGGTTGGTTTCTTCAAGAATATTTCCGTTTCTATCAGAAATGTACCGGATTGCCGAAGGGGTAATTTTGATGCCGCCCCTGGCGAATATTGAATAAGTCGAAGTTAAATCCAACAGGGTAACACCGGAAGATCCGAGGGCAAGGGAGAGATCTTTATTTAGAGGGCTTTCAATACCGACACGGCGTATATAATCCACCATTGGTTTCATTCCTATGCGCTGAAATATTTTGACAGTCACAATATTTCGGGAATGGGTAATAGCGTTGCGGAGGGTTGTAGGGCCATAAAATTTTTGCTCGAAATTAATCGGTTTCCATGTACTGTCAATTTCATTATCATCGCCATAAATAACAGGTGAATCGATAATAATACTTGCCGGAGTAAGTCCTTTCTCTAATGCGGCTGAATAAATGATCGGCTTAAACGCGGAGCCCGGCTGCCTGTATGCCTGCACAGCCCTGTTAAACTCGCTTTCCGAAAAATTCCTGCCTCCGACCATGCTCTTAATCTGGCCTGTGGCAACATCCATACTTATTAGCGCTCCCTGTACTAAAGGTTCCTGCTCCAGAGCTAATTTTAATCTGTTTTGTGTCAGGGGTATTTCGTTAGGCAATATTTTTACTTCGATAATATCTCCTTCTTCAAGCGCCTCACGCGGATTTTTAATTTTTACCCATTTCCCATCTATTTTGGTATCCGGCACTCTTGCCCATTCCATATTTTTTAAATCAATTGTCCCTGTTTTAGAGCCTAAATCTACATCAACAGACTTTTCATTAATCTTAGTTACCACTCCTTTTAGAATTTCTCCGGGCTGATAAATATCCTTATTTGCAATATCTGAACTTTGCAAGTTCAACATGGCGCTGTCCATCAGGTTCATAGTTCCATCAACATCAATTGCAGTTTTTCCTATGGGGCCTCGATACCCGTAACGTTTATCAGCCTTTCTTAACCCTGCAAGCACAGCCTGACGCGCGTATTGTTGATCTTTTAAATTTAAAGTCGTATAGATGTTCAGTCCATTTCTATAAAGGTTTTTACCTCCATATTTTTTATGGACATATTGGCGAATATACTCCACAAAGTATTGAGCTTTGTTTTTATTATCCTTATACCTGTCTTTCAGTTTGAATTCGGTATTTGCCGCTTTTTCCGCCTCATTCGCTGAGATGAATCCTTCCTGTACCATCCTGTTTAAAGCATAAGCCCTTCTTTGCCACGCTTTTTCCATATTATTATAAGGGGAATAATGGGATGGCGCCCGTGGAAGCCCTGCGATAAAGGCAGCTTCAGCCAGCGTGATATCTTTCACATGCTTGTCAAAATAGGCCATGGCAGCGGCCTCAACCCCGTATGCGCCATGACCGTAATAGATCTGATTTAAATATAATTCAAGTATTTCGTCTTTTGAAAAGAACCTTTCAATCCTCATGGCAAGGATAATTTCCTTTATTTTTCGTTCGAGTTTTCTTTGGGGAGTCAGGAACATTGTTTTAGCCAACTGTTGGGTTATAGTGCTTCCCCCCTCTACAATTCTGCCTGCCCGGACATTTTCTATGAAAGCCCTTGTTATACCCGCAATATCAATTCCAAGGTGATTATAAAAACGGCTGTCTTCAACTGCAATGGTTGCCTTTTTTAAAATATTTGGAATACTTGACAGGGGAAGAAGGATTCGGCGTTCTATATAGAACTCCTCAATCAGTTCGTCTTTATCCGAATAAACGCGCGTTATTAAACTTGGTCTATAGTTTTTTAATTCCCTGACGTCGGGCAACCCCCTGGAATACTTATAATAAACAAAGGCAGCAGCAGTGATGGAAATGATGAGGCAACTCACAAATAGATATAGTGTGCTTATCGCCAGATATTTTATTACCGGGCTCTGTTTTTTTTCTGTTTTAATGGTTTTCTTTGCAGTCATTTGATTTATTATAAGTACAATGAAACTTACTATAGAGTAGACGCACAAACTTGTATTCCCCTTATAAATAAAAGGGATAATGTGAGTTGCGGATTGTATATTTTGTAAAATAAAAAAAGAAAACTTACAAGAGATCCTCTGTGCAGCCTGTTTTATGGGGGATATCCCAAGAAATAAATTCTAAGAGGTAAAAAATTACAAAATTGAAGCGCTCATCTTGTATAATAATCTATCAAAATTATTAAAAACCTAAACAAGGGAGGGCACAAAATAGAATGATATCATTATTAGAAACCACAAACCAGCAAATTCCATTAATCCACCTTATTCATGAAGATGATATAGTATTACCGGAATCGGCAGATGCTGACTGGTATAGAGTATTATATTATTTTCCTTGGGAATTGTACCGAAAATATGGAGCGCAACATTACGATGCTCTCTATGAATTCAACTTAAAAGAAGCGCGAAACAGCTATGAAAGTCCCCGCAGTGCTCCGTCAGAACGAATCGAAACGAAAGAGGAAGCAAAGCATCGATTGCTATTTAACCGCGCTACCATGCGCAAAACAGAAGGAACAAAAGTTCCGATTCTCTATCAAGGGAAGGTAGTAGAGTTTAAGGCTCCACCAGTATATCCAAGAAGTATTTCCCCTGGAGTCGTACCCGCACGTCTTGGCGGCAAATGATGAGCGACAATTAGAACTCCCACTCAACGACAATTAGAATTCCCGTTTGATA
>CBDUII010000192.1:0-5552 GCA_965367285.1 uncultured bacterium | reverse complement strand
CGCTTCTTGATAAAAAGTTGTCCAGTCGGTCTTTGCCTGTACCATAAAATTCATGGCTTGGAAAATCCTTTAAAAAACGGGTTAAGTAATTTTTATATAATGTATAATCCCTCTGTTTCTCATACATTTCAGCTAAGCGGAAAAGCACCAAACCAAGCGGATATTTTGCAGGTAGCGTCTCTGCCATAAAGTTTAGATCATCTAAATTCAGGTTATGCTGTATCATTTCCAAAATTTTAAATCCGGATTTTTTTTTAAGTTTCGTATCCGGAGCGATCCGCATACTTAACAGGTACTTTTTGAATGCCGCCCGGTTGTCTTGCGCTTCCTCTAAAGCCCTGCCCATTAAAAAAACAATATCCCATTCACGCCTTTTATCATGAGGTCTGGAGTAATTAGATTCAAGTTTGAGCAGCGCGTTTTTATAGTGTCCTGAATGGAAATAGCAAAGCGCTATTTTATATTCAGATTCATTAGATAAGTCTGTTTTAATATTTATTCTATCCAGCAATTGATAATACCGGATGGCCATAAAATAGTTTTTTCTCAGCCTGTAAATTTCACCCAACTGGAAAATTGCGTCATCTACAAGATCTCCACCCTGAAATTTTTTAATGTGGTTTTTATATTGAACAATAGCTTGATTGTATTCAGATCTTTTAAACAAGTTTTCAGCAAATGCAAAAGACTTTTTTTCCAGGCTGCTATGCTGGATAAAATCTTTGGGGGGAGTCTCAGCCCTTACAGGACAAACCATGAAGGTCGAAATCTGAAAAAGGATAAAAAAGGTAGAAAATATTTTAATGGTTTTCAAGGTCAGGAATCCAATTCTTGTCTCAAGTTTTTAATGTTATGCTTCTGGAGGCGGTATCTAAAAGACCGGAAGCTTAAATTCAAAAGCGACGCCGCTTTATTTAAAACTCCATTAGTCCTGTTTAATGCCGTGGTTATCAACTCTTTCTCAATTTTTTCAATATATTCTTCCAGGTCAATTCCATCATCGGAGAGTTTAGGCATTCGCAGTTCAGATGTTTCATGAAAAAACGTAATGGGTTCGGGTAAACTTTTTGCCCGTATCATATCCGATGATTCCAAAACTACCGCTCGTTCTATAACATTTTCCAACTCCCTGACATTTCCCGGCCAGTCAAATCGTTCCAAAGACTCCATTGCCTCTGGAGTAAACCCTTTAATATTTCCCCTGCTGTTCTCTGTAAACCTTTTTAAAAAATCTTTTGCTAATATAGAAATATCTCCCTTGCGTTCACGCAATGGGGGCAATTCAATGGGTATTACATTAAGACGGTAATAAAGGTCTTCTCAGAATAACACTTTTTTGACTAATTCAAACAGATGTTTGTTTGATGCAGCGATAAAGCGGACATCCACCTTAACATTTTTGTTTTCTCCCACTCTTTTGAATTCTTTATCCTGCAAAACTCTCAGGAGTTTTACCTGGATGGATGGGGAGGCTTCTCCTATTTCATCGAGAAAAAAAGTCCCTCCACCAGCTTCCTCTATCAAACCTTTTTTGTCTGAAATCGCTCCTGTAAAAGACCCTTTTTTGTGCCCAAAAAGCTCGCTTAAAAGAAGGTTTTCTTCAATTGCTCCACAGGAGATGTAAATAAAAGGATTATCCTTTCTGCTGCTTCTCGAATGGATTGCTCTTGCTACTAATTCTTTCCCTGTCCCGCTCTCTCCAAATATAGAAATGGTGCTATTCCCATCCGCCACTTGATCTATTAACTTAAAAATTTTTTTAATTTTTTCACTTTTGCCGAGCATTTGCGAGTACTGATGTTTTTCTTCCAACTCGGTTTTTAAACAAGCGTTTTCATCCAGCAGTCTCTTCTTTTCCAGGGCTCTCCTTATAATGATCCTCATTTCATCCACATTAAACGGCTTCGAAATATAATCATAGACCCCCTGGTTTAAAGCTTCCAGGGCTGTTTCATTAGATGAAAAAGCAGTAATCATAATCACAGGGGTGTTTAAATTAAGGGCGTTAACTTTTTTTAAGACATCAACTCCACTAACATCGGGCATTTTAATATCAGTAATCACAAGGTCAAGTTCCTCTTTTTCTAAAAGCTCAAGGGCATTTTTACCGGAAGGCACACATATGACATGATAACCCTCCTGCTTTAAGAAAATATTCAGAAAATCTCTCATACTTTTTTCGTCATCTACTACCATGATCGATTTCAATGCTATGTCTCCTTGCTTTAAAAAATCAAGTTAAAGAGGTTTTAAAAACCTACGATAGACCATCCAATAATATAATTGCCCGCTAATAGGAGGAAAAAATGTTTAATTGCCGCCGATAAAAAATCCTACCCTAATAATAATTTTGTGATAGTCATAATAATTGGAAAAACAGCCTTGCCTATAACTCCGCTCATTAATAGAACTACTATAATAATAAACCCGTAAGGTTCAATTTTCGAAAACTTGATGGCCAGTTCGTCGTTTAAAACGCCTGTCAGCACTCTTCCTCCATCTAGAGGTGGGATCGGGATGAAATTAAAAATCGCCAGAGCAACATTAATTCTCACGCTAATATCTATCATATAAAAAACTGGTAAAACAATATTGATAAGCCAGCCAAATTTATAATTCAAAATCAATGCTATAGTCGGTTCCTGCAAACGGACCAGAATAGCACTGATCACAGCAATAATAATATTCACGGCCGGCCCTGCTATCGCCACAATTGCCATATCCTTTTTCGGGTTGCGGAAATTTCTCGGATCAACTGGAACAGGCTTTGCCCATCCGACCATCTGGGTCACAACAAATACCAGGGTGCCCATAAGGTCAAGATGTTTGAATGGATTCATGGTAAGCCTGCCCGCATTTCTGGCGGTGTCGTCTCCTAACTTTTCAGCAACCCACCCATGTGCCAGTTCATGAAGAGTGAGAGCAAGGAGCAGTGGCAACGCCAGGAGTGAAAACATTTGTATTGATTGATTAATATCCATACAATTCAGACTTCTCTAAATGGTTTAATGTTTTAATTCTTTTACCCTCTCTACCTCTTTCACTCCTTTGATTCTCTGTATATCTTTCATAATTCTCTTAAGTTGTTTTAAACCATCAATTTCAACTGATAAATTTATAATAGCTCCATTGCCTTCGCTTTTAATCGTTTGCACGGTAGATATATTGACATCCAATGATGCTATAACATTGGATATTTGAGCCAGCAAACCGGGTTTATCCTGAGTGGCAATAGATAATTGTACCGGACGTTTAATATTTGCCTGTGCATTCCATTCGATCTGAATCCTGCGCTCTGAATCATATTCCATGTCGCTTATACTCGGACAATCTCTTTGATGAACAGATACACCCCTGCCTCTTGTGATAAAACCTATTATTTCATCACCCGGAATTGGGTTGCAGCATTTTCCAAATCGAAACATGATATCGTCTAATCCCTTCACAAGCACACCTTTTGCAGGTTTATTAATAACTTTTTCAACTAACCGGTGAAAAGTAGATTCTTTTTTCCTTTCAACCTCCTTAAAAATTTTTTCCGGGATCATTTGCAACATCAATTTTTTTAAAGGTACTTTACCATAGCATACTCCCTCCATAAGCCTGTCCGCACCCGGGAATCCAAAATGTTTTGCCGCCTCCTCAAGTTGTTTTGAACTCATGGCTTCCGGCGGAGAAATACCATATTTTATTACTTCCTTTTCACAAATTTCCCGCCCAAGAGCCGTACTTCTTTCCCGCTGTTGAACTTTCATCCATGCTTTAATCTTTGATTTAGCTCCGGCAGTAACAACTACTTGCAACCAATCCCTGTTTGGCTCGTGGTGAGAAGATTTCATAATTTCTATAATATCGCCGTTCATTAACTGATAGTGTAAAGAAACTATTTTACCGTTCACTTTTGCGCCGCAACACCTATGTCCGACATCGGTATGTATTTGATATGCAAAATCAATTGGAGTAGCGCCCCGGGGGAAACTTCTGACTTCTCCTTTTGGAGTAAAAACATAGACCTCATCGGGGAAAAGATCTATTTTTACCATTTCCAGAAATTCTTTCGGGTTTTTTACTTCCTTATGAGACTCCAGTAAATACCGAAGCCATAGAAATTGCTTGTCGTCTTTATCGTCCTTTATTTTGCCTTTAATAATATCCTTATATCTCCAATGAGCGGCAACGCCTTCTTCAGCAATACGATGCATATCCTCGGAACGAATTTGAAATTCAACACGCTCCCCCTGCGGCCCTATAACAATGGTATGAAGGGATTGATACATATTGCCTTTGGGTAAAGCTATATAGTCTTTTATTTTCCCGGGAATGGGCTTCCAGAAGGAGTGGACAGTCCCCAAAAGAGAATAGCAACTTTGCACAGTATCTGTAATAAGTCTTATTCCCCTGAGATCATATATTTCTTCAAAACTGATAGTTTGCCGCCGCATTTTGTTAAAAACACTGTAATAATGTTTTGAACGACCCATAACTTTTACGGAAATGCCTGTACTTGATAATTTCTCTTTTACAATTTCAATCGTTGAATCAATAAATTTCTGTCGATCTTCAGCTCCTTTAGCAACACTATCCTCAATAAATTTATACTCTTTTGGATAAAGGTATCTAAAAGAGTAATCCTCCAGATTCTGCTTGAGCCACCCTATTCCAAGGCGGTTGGCGAGAGGGGCGTAGATATCCAGTGTTTCGCGTGCAATAATTTTCTGCTTATCCTGCGGCATAAAGCCCAAAGTCCTCACGTTATGAGTTCGATCAGCCAATTTAATTAATATAACTCGAAGATCTTTAGACATGGCCAGAATCATTTTCCGGAAATTCTCTGCCTGCTGTTCCTCATGAGACGCAAAATTGATTTTACTGATTTTAGTTACACTGTCGACTAACTGCATTACCTCTTCACCAAAACTTTTTTTTATTTCTTCCGGGGTTGCAAAAGTATCTTCTACCGTGTCATGCAGCAGTCCAACCGCCACACTAATGGTGTCCATGTGCAGCCTGGTAAGAATATAGGCAACTTCCAAAGGGTGGGACATGTAAGGCTCGCCGGAAAGACGTGTTTGCCCCCTGTGAACCTTAGCGGAAAAGACATACGCCTTGGAAATAACATCTATATTCGCCTTTGGATCATACTGACGAACGGCCTCAGTTATATCTTCAATTCGTCTCATATTAACTATCCTTAATATTAGAGCGCTTTAAATCAATTTTACCCCGATACCACGTAAAAAACTATATGAAAATACTTAACCAGAGTATTCCGATTGGTTTGCAGAGAGGGATTGGTAATCCTATTATATTCCTGTTATATAATAACGTTATACTATTACACTGTAAAAACTTCTTTTTTTAGTCGTTGTTTACTTTTGCCTTTTACAACGACTTATGCAGAGTACAGTGCCTTATGCAAAGTACAGCGCCTTATGCAAGGCTTAGTTGTGATTTTTTTAGACACTGTTTAGCTCTTTCTTTTTTTAGTCGTTGTTTGCTTTTGCCTTTTACAACGACTTATGCAGAGTACAGTGCCTTATGCAAAGTACAGC
>CBDUII010000191.1:0-5553 GCA_965367285.1 uncultured bacterium | reverse complement strand
CAAAAATTCCTTTAGATACTGACATCCAGAGTCTATTGGCAAAGTAACTTCCAAGCCGGGCATTCGTAAGCAGCCAAGTCTCGGTCAAGATAGGGAGAGATGTATAAAGGCTTTCTTTTTCCACTACCTTCGCGTAAAACCGCCTGGCCTTAGTATGATTTATGTCGTTTTTGTCAACAAGAGCATAAACGGCGCCGCTGTCTATCAAAATCACTTCAACCTCTCCCTGAGAATCTCATCTACTTGCTCTGAAGCCTTCCCCTTTTTAGGCCCTTTAGCTATACCAACAAAAGAAAAATAATCCGGTTTTTTCTTCTTTTTTTTAAGGTAACTTGATAATGCTTCCCGGATAATTTCAGACATCTTTTTTTTTGAAGTTTCTGCCGTCCTTTTTAATAAAAGAAACTGGTCATCTTTTAGGTAAACCATGGTTTTTCTCATCTTTTTCACCTCCATAAATAAATACTATGACATATATGTCAGTATGTCAAACATAAATCCGTGTTTTTCCGTGTACTTCCGTGGTGAACGTTTTTCTTTGTGTCTTAGTGGCTCCGTGGCAAATTTATTTTGGCTGCCTGCCTGTGCGTTGTACGCAGACAGGCGGCGAAGCCGCACTGTGCAAAGTCATTATTGTTTTTATGGAAAAAGCCAGGAGAATCGTAAGAAAAATTTCGGAAATTAGCGTAGCCCACGCCGCGCCTTTATGTCCATATTTGGGAATCAGCAACAGGTTTATACCGATATTTATCACGGTAATAATTAATAAATAAATTGTATTAATTTTTTCTTTCCCGGCAGAAATGAGAGCATGGGACAACAAATAGTTTATAAAAATGAACATAAGCGCCCATGATAGAATTTGTAACGCGAAAACAGACGGTAAATATGAATTGCCATAAATTATCGAAATTATTTTTTCTGAAAATATTGACAAAAATGCCGCAAAGAAAATGCCTAAAAACAAATAGGTTAAAAAAGACTTGTATAGTTTGTCTTTAAACTTGAATATATCAGTATGATAATCTTTAACCAGGGAAGGGAAAAGGACCAAAAGAATAGAGCTGGGTATAACAGTAAAAACTTCTATTAATTTATAAGCGGCGCTATACCAGCCAACTACTTCATCCTCTCTCATTAACTTTAACATAACGACATCCACTCTAAAATAGATTGCGCTGAGGATAATGCCAATAGCCAGGGGAGTAGATTTAATAAATAAATCCTGCCAAACAGAAAAATCAAACCCCGGTGAAAAGCTGCCGAATTTGTTTTTTATGAAATAGTACGCGAAAACGAAAGAAATTATTTCCGCAAAAACTAAACCAAGGATCAATGGTTCTATATCTCGAAAAATAAATACCAGCGCGATACCGGTTACAGACTTAATAAAGTTGCTTAACGGCCACAGGAATGAATGGTAAATGAATTTTTCAAAACAATCACCATAATGCCACAGTGTTTGTGATAACGAATTAAATATAATTGAGATAGAGAAGATTAAAAGAAGATGCGTTGTTCTTGAGTCAAGAGAAAGCAAGCGAAATATTAGGGCGATTAATAAAATAGTTATTACAGAAATAACTATTTTTAAACCAATAATATTTGAGAGGAATGTTTTTCCCTGCTCCTGGTTTTTGGTTACTTCTCTCACCATTAAAGTATCCAAACCATAACTGGCCAGGAAGGTTCCCGTCATAATAACGGTTAGAAGAAAAGAATACGTTCCGAAAAGAGATGGGCCGAGCAGTCGGGAAACTGTTAGGGTAAGGAGAAAGAGAAATATTAAATTTAAAAATCTTCCGCAAAAGATGTAAAAAGTATTTTTTATCAAAGCATTTATGAGGAAGCTATTGAAGGGGAAAGTGTGGGAAAAGGAGTATATTCATAAAGCGGTAAGTTGCCGCAACCAAATGGAGCTACCGCTCCAGTGAGCAAACAGAAAATTCTTCCCCAGCCTTGCATAAGGCGCTGTAAAAACCACAACTAAACACCGCCTAAAAAAATAAGCTTTTATAGAGTAATAGTATAAAGCGGCAAGTTGCCTCAACCCTTCGGGCGGCTTTTCTTACCGGATTGTGGTTGCGGCCCCCTGGCCGCTCTGCGCTCTATTATATTGCTTGTTATTGAATATATTACCTCTGACCAGTGTTTAGCGTTTTCTGCATCAGATATATTTGGAAGGCAGTCTGGTAGTGAACCTAATGCCGCGTCTGGATAAAGTGTTGGGACGTAATATTGATCTAATTTCTGAATTTCAATATTGTATTTATTTAACAATTGAGGAGAAACTTCTCTGCATATTTTTAATATGTCTTTTAATTCATGAGTTTTTGGTATTTCCTTATTGTTGTAACGAATAAAAGCTTTTAAGCATTTTTCAACACATTGCTGAGAATGAAAACAAACATGGCTAAAAATCCTATCTTTTAAAAGCGATTTTGCAGAGCGAATATCATCTCTTGCATAATCCAGCCATTTTTTAGCCTCCCCATAATTAGTTCCCATAATCATGCGCCCTTTCTTTAAAATTTCGTTTAAAACAAAATAATTATTATCTCTAATTGCCTGGTCAATTTCCCCAGGCGTGTAAATTAGAAATTGAATTCCAACTTCATATTGAATACATTCGCACAATTCGTTTATACGGTCAAAGTATCTCTTATCTGTTTTTTTTATGATTGCCACATCAATATCACTCCACTGATGGATATTTCCAGCAGCAAATGAGCCAAATAAAATGATTTTTTGCACTTTATAAGTATTGATCAATTGTTTTTTTACTTTAAGCCATTCTTTAGTTAATAGTTTTTTTCTCTCGATGTTTACTGTCTCAGTTTGCATTATTTCTCCTGTCTGCCAAGTTTTTCATAGTATTTTGCTATGAATAAGTTTACCATAAGACGGCAGGTTGCCGCAACCACAATTCGGTTTTCCTTACCGAATTGTGGTTGTGGCCCTGGCCACTTCGCGATCTCTGTGGTGAGCTATTACATAACTTTTTTTCCAAAAGGAAATGTTTGATGGAAGACGAAATAGAATTAATAGATTATTTAAAAGTAATATGGAAAAGGAAAATGTTGATTGTCGCGGGAACACTTCTTTGCGTTTTAGCGGCAGGAGTTAAAATCTATTCCATGACGCCTCTTTATGAAGCTTCAGCAAAAATCCTTATAACAAAACCAAAATATACGATTAAATCAGAATCAAATATCGAAACAAATTTAAATCAGACAGAAAGTCTCAAAACGTATATTGAGTTTTTTAAAAGCAGTAAAATAACCGACAAAGTCCTTAAAACCTTACAGTTGGATAAAGACCCCTACAATTTGACCGCTGGAGCTATTCAAGGGAGCGGAGAACTAAAACAGATCAGCGGGACTGATATAATTCAATTGTCTGTGCTTTTCGAAGAACCCAAAATAACGGCTGATATAGCAAATGCCTGGGCAAAAGAGTTCTTACTATATAATGAAGATATTTATTCAAGAGATACTAAAGACACCAAAAATCTTATAGGCCGACAGATCAATGATGTCAGAACAGAACTGTTAAAGCTTGAAGATCAAATAAAATTGAATGAAGAAAAAAGGAAGATAGCTTTTTTAGCTATACTAAATGACAAGAAAACTACGCTTGTTGGAATGGAGAAAAAACTTGCTCAATCAGATTTAGAGAAAAGCAAATTTAAAAACAGCTTTAAAGACAGATTATCTTTAATTATAAATAATACATTTAATAGCCTGGTTTTGAGAATGAATCGAAATAAAAATAATTTGCAATCCTTTAATAAAAAATTGTTTTTTGTTAAAAAACAAATAAACAATTATACATCGGGTGTTGTAAAAGTAAAAAAAGGAATCGATACAGGAGACAATTTGAATAAATATTCGTTCCGGGTGGAGTTAACATCTCCAGATGCTGACCAAAGCGAGAGGTTTAAATTTACAACAGAAAATCCGGTCTTCATAAGATTGCAGATGGAACAGGCCAGTGTTAAAGCTTCCATTTATAAAAACCGCGACAGAATACCCCGCCCGGAAGGGCGGGGATGAATGGCGCAAAGTTTTTATGGGGGTTGCAGGGGGCTTGCCCCCTGCGGTTTTTAAATTGCGAAATTGGAAAAGCCAATTTCGCTCCCAGTTGGCAGAGGCAACTGGCCGGAAAATGTTTTTCATTTTCCGGGTGTGAAGATGCCCCGTGCGGAAGCACGGGGAGATTCACTCGCTCCAAGAAGAAATATCCTTACTGAAAAATTATTTACCTGAGTTCAGGCAGTTTTTAGAATTTTTAAAACAAATTAAACTTGAAGATGAAAAAGATACGTTGGAATTGGCTAACGAAATAGAAACTAAATTAATCTTTTTCTCAGGTTTAAGTGAGAGGAAAAAAATAGAACCACTCGTGAGTGATCTTATAAGCTATTCTCAGCGCAAAAAAGAAAGTTCATTTTTTAGAAAAAATGTAGGTAGTCTAAAACGTGAAACAAAAAAAATGCAGTTGCAGTATCTCGCGAATAACTTAGAGTCTGAAAGACTAAAGAGGATTTACGATAATAAAGAAAGTACTCTTTCTATGTTGCAGAAAAAATACGAGGAGCTCAAACTATCGGCAAGTAGTATGCGCAGTATTGGGGAGATTATTGAAGAAGCGACAATCCCTGAATTCCCATCAAAGCCAAATAAAAGAAAATTGTTAATGATCGCTTTTGCAGTGGGCATGTTTTTATCAATTTTTATCGCGTTTTTTACTGAGTATATTCATATTAAAGAGGTCTATTAATTTCACCAAGTATGTTTTTGGCTATTGAAATTGCTTTTTTCAGCAAAGCTCTTTTTATAACATCTTGAAAAGATTAGACAGGATATGGATGACATGATATTTAAAAATTAAAAATTGTTAATTGATCATTGTTTTATCCAGTCCATCCTGTAATCCTGTCTAAATTGTTTTTTTGGTTGCCTGGCTGTGCGTCGCACGCAGACAGGCGGCGAAGCTGCGCTGTGTCATTCAATGGTTATATTAAAAGAATAATTCCTGATTGCTGTAAAAAACAAGTGAAAGTGAGATAAGTATGGCGGCCTGGATTGTCAAGACCATTTTTCCTTCCTGCCCTCTACTCTAATTTAACACAGGGCAGGTGTCTATAGGGCAAGCCGAAAGGCTTTCGGTGCAGGGTTTAGCTCTGCACCGAAGCCCAACTCCTGTTGGGGAACTTCACTTTATCTTCCGATCATTTGAGGGCATCGTATGTTCACGGAGATAATTTACAAAGAAAGAAAGGAAGACCGCCATAGACAGCCCCGCCACAAAAGAAATCATCCCTGTTTTTTTGAGCCCTCTTGGTAAAACATACGAACCCGGGTTCGACATTACTTTTATAGAGTTATTTAATTTTTGTTCATTCATTTCCTGCTGAAGGGCATTAAGCATTTCAATAATATCGGCTGTTTTCTTTTATAAAAATTTAATTTGTTTATCAAGCTCTCTATCTGTTTCCTCTAAGGTATTATTTCTTCCTATTTTGACATCATCTATTTTATTTTGAATAAA
>CBDUII010000190.1:0-5556 GCA_965367285.1 uncultured bacterium | reverse complement strand
CCGAGTGGTAAAGACTATTTTCCAAGGCCGGAGATTACCGATAGATTATGGAGCATCATTGAGGCAGGACACCATGTACTGTTGCTTGCCCCAAGGCGATTTGGCAAATCGAGGGACTTTATATTTCATGGAAGATAATCCTAAACCCGGCTGGGAAGTCAGGACATGGATGCTTCAGGATAGAGATAAACCGTCTGATTTAATCTCATTAATCTTATCGGAATTATTAAAGGACAGCGTATTTAGAAAAAAATGGGAATATGTTAAATCGCTCCCTCTGGGCACCATGAACTTTATTCAAAAGAATTTTAAGATTATAACGTTAACATTCATAATGAAAACAGTGTAATAAAATCTATTCTTGAACTGAACCAACCCCCCATTCCCTATTTCCTGCAGTTATTGATTTTCGAACTTTCCCTGGGCGTTGAGTTCAAGGAGGGAACACAGGGAAAACAAAAAATAAAAGAAGTGTATCAAAGGAGCATTATCCAGAAACCGAAACAGGAATTTATAACCGTCTTTAAGGAACGTATTGAAAAACGATACAAAGACCTTTCCAGGGTTGTTTATTCCATCCTGAAACATCTCACTCATGAGGAGTCCTTAAGCCGGTTGGAACTTTTTGAGATTTATAAAAAGTTCATTAAAAGTCAACCATCGGAATTGGAATTCGATTCCCTGATGGTTGATCTGCATAACGATCTTTATATATCAAGGGATGAATCCACAAATTCATATAAGATATTTTTATCCATGTTCAAAGACTGGTGGAAATACTGGAGCCCTAAAAATTAAAGGAGAATTCAAATGCAATTACGATCCCCAAGAAAATTTAATCCACAGCTTATGTCAAAAGAAGAGCTTAACGCTACTTTTGTGGGAAGAGAAGCGCTCCTTGAAGATATTTTAAAGCAGGTAAAAGACCAAACACGCAGCCTTTCAGTCCAGCATTATATTCTTATCGCGCCCAGGGGAATGGGAAAGACAAACCTGATGCAGATGCTCAAACACAGGATTCGTGATGATTCTCAAATGAATAAAGACTGGCTCCCTATTGTATTCGCGGAGGAAGAATTTGAAATCTACGGCGTCAGGAGCTTTTTTGAAAAAATTCTCGCTCTGATTTTTGAAGCAGCGTCTCTTGAGGAACACCGGGATGAATTTAATGAAAATAAACTTTTAGATGATGAAAAACTTGCCATAGGAAAACATATCGATATGATTCAAACCCTCTCTGAAAGTTTAAAAAAGCAGTTTATTGTTTTTGCGGATAATCTTGACTGCCTGCTTATGGAGCAGATGCCGGGAGATCTTGCCGTAAAAAAGCTCCGAACTTTTTTGACCACTAATAATTCCGTTTTGTTATTTGGCGGGGCAGTCAAAGTCTTTGATGAAATCATCAGCTACAACAAACCCTTATTCAGCCATTTTGCCCCGATTGAACTGGCTCCGTTAAAAAATACTGAAATAGAAGCATTTATAAAAAAAAGAGCGGAATATGAAAATAATAAAGATATCTTAAATAATTTTGATCAATACAGACCTAAAATAAAAGCGGTATCAGACCTTACGGGCGGGAACCCGCGGCTTATTCTTACGCTATTTGACATTCTCAGCGAAAAGAGCTTTATTGACGCCGCATCAATTTTGACCGGCATACTGGATGACCTGACCGCTTATTACCAGGATATCCTCAAATCCCTTCCGCCAAAGGAAAGAAAAGTTCTGGATACGTTGTTAAGGTCGGAAATCAAACTCACCTCTACTAATTTGTCCTCAAAACTTCGCTGGACACAAAGCGAAATAAGCTCTTTGTTGAAACGTTTAAAAGATAGGCAAATTTTAAGAGGAAAAAAAGCAAGCAAAGGGAGAGAGGTTTATTACGAAACAACAGACAGCGTATTCCGAATATTTTACCAGATGCGTTACCTCAGTAAGCAAAGAAAAAGGCTCGGGTTTATTATCGAGTTCCTTCAAAAATGGTATTCCAGGGAGGATTTGCTGGGAAAACTGCATGAACATAAGCTCCTATATGAAAAGCACCTTGCGGACGCGTCTCCTGAAAAAGTGACCGAAGAACTGGAAAAAGCCTTCTATATTGCGGATGCCTCTGTGAGATACGGAGTTACTGATACGTGTCTTGAACTGATTTCTACCTGTATTAAAAGCATGGACCTGGACAAAGCATTAGAAGAACTTGAAGAGTGGAAGAAAAACTCAGACAAAACAGAAATAAATAGATGTACTTATTTAGGTTATAAAGCCACTGTATACATTAAAAAACAGGATTACATAAAAGTGATTGAATGTAATGAAAAGTTGGTGAAGATCCAGCCGGATATGCATGGGGCATGGTATAACATGGGAATATCTTTGCTTGTCTTAAATGATTTTTCTCAATCAATAAGTAATTTTAAACAGTATTTAGAATTATGTATGGAGAAAAAGCTTCCATTCGAGGACAGGAATAATGGTTTCTTATTATCGTATCATAATCAGCTTCACAAGTCTTTTGCAGGTAAAGAAAAAAGTAAATACTTTTCTTTTTATAAAGAAACTCTGCAAATCATGAAATCTTTTAAGGGGTTTGATCTTTTTCAAATCTTTGGGAGTCTTTTTATGTTGCTTCTCGAAGACTCTGAATTTTCATTTTTTAAAGATTGTTATGAGGAGATAAAAGCTGCTTCTGGAGAAGGAATTTATAATGAGATGCTCCCTTTTAAAACAGCGGCTCATTATTTGGAAACTAAAGATATCTCAATTCTTGAACGTCTGAATCATGAAGAGCGGAAACCGGTTGATCTGATTTTAGAAGAAATTGAAAAACAAAAATAAGCAGAATAGATATACTCTACACTGCAAACTTATAAAACGGTGTTTTCAGTGGATAAAAATTAATCTGTGTCATCGGTGCAATCTGTGGTTCCTTTTTTTGGTTGCGGCCACTGGCCGCTAAGTTACGACTAATATAAAATTCTTGCCTTTTCCATAATTTCATATATATTGAAATCATGGTGGCTAGGACGACAAAGAAAAAGGCTGTATCTTTATCTGTTTTGACAAGCCTGTTTGGACGCAGGGCAAGGGAATTTGTCGGGATTATTTTAATTGCCTTTGCCGTTTTTTCGTTTGTAGGCCTTGTTTCATACAATCCAGACGACTCTTTTTTTGAAAAAGATATTTTTTCCGCAAAAAAGGTGTCAGCAAAGAATAGCGCTGGAGTTGTGGGAGCCTATATTTCCGACGCCCTGATTACTTTTTCCGGCAGTGCCTCTTTTATTTTTCCTTTTATTATATTAATTCTTGCCTGGGGTTTTATCCGGGGTTCCAAGTTTACCGGGTTTCCTTTTTATTTAGCGGGTGGAATTTTGTTGTTTATTGCCATCTGTTCTTTTTTAAACCTTACTTTTTCACGGGACTATTATTTTGGCGAAGTGGGTGTTAAATCGGGAGGAGCATTAGGAAGTTTTGTCGCTTCAAACTTAACCGGGCTTTTAAACCGTATTGGTTCTTATATCGCGGTCTGTACTTTGTTTTTCATTTCTATTCTTACCATTACCCGCATTTCTCTGGGTTCTACAGTAGATTTATTAAAAAGCCTGTTTTTATTTCTATTGAAAGTTTCTTGTACGGCCGTGAATTTTTCAAATAAAGCTTTTTGCGCGATAGTAAATTTTTCAAAAGACCTTTATTCGCGTTTCAAAATCTGGAGAGAAATTTCAAAGGCTCACAGGGAACGTATAAAAACACAAAAAGCGACACCTAAAATTGTTCAAGAAACAAATCATATTGATTTAACTTTAAAGGTGAAAAGTAAAGACTCCAAAATCGGGAAAGCGGAGAAATTTGATGCTCAGGAAAGATTTGAATTTTATGATCGTGTGGGTGGTTACCATCTTCCTCCGCTTTCGTTACTGGACAACCCTCCCCCGAAAGAAGCGGTCTCTAAAAAAGCGAAAGATGAATTGATTCTAAATTCCACCATCCTGGAAAAGAAATTACTCGACTTTGGCATTGAAGGAAAAATCATTCAGGTCTTGCCCGGGCCGGTTATCACCATGTATGAATTCGAGCCTGCTTCGGGAGTGAAAGTCAGCAAAATAGTCAGCCTTTCCGATGACCTCGCCATGGGGATGAGGTCGGTTGGCATTAGAATACTTGCGCCGGTGCCGGGAAAGGCAGTGGTTGGAATTGAAGTTCCAAACTTGAAAAGAGAATTCGTTTATTTAAAGGAAATTCTTGCCGCTGAGGAATTTGATAAATCAAAAAAGAAATTACTCATGGGGCTGGGAAAGGATATTTCCGGGCTGCCGGTCATTACCAATCTCGCACAAATTCCACACCTGCTTATAGCTGGTTCTACCGGATCAGGAAAAAGCGTTGGTGTTAATGCCATGATCTGCAGCATTCTTTTCAAAGCAAAACCGGACGAAGTAAAGTTCATCATGATAGACCCAAAAGTGCTGGAACTTTCCGTATACGACGGGATACCTCATTTGATAGCGCCGGTTGTTACAAATCCCAAAAAAGCCGCCACAGCCCTGAGATGGGCAGTGGAAGAGATGGAAAAAAGGTATCAACTGATGTCGGGTAAAGGGGTTAAAAATATTGACGGTTATAACAGGATCATCGAAGAGGAGAAAAAAACTCAAAAAAATAATAAGTCCAAAGAACCGGAAAAGAGTGATGAGGAAGAGGAAGAAAAGGGGAGGCACGATGAGAAACTGCCTTTCATAGTGATTGTTATCGATGAGCTGGCAGACCTGATGATGGTTGCCAGCAAGGATGTGGAAGACTGCCTGACCCGGTTAGCCCAGATGGCGAGGGCGGCAGGAATTCACCTGCTGGTTGCTACTCAAAGACCTTCGGTAGACGTATTAACAGGAATTATCAAAGCAAATTTCCCGGCCCGTATCTCTTTTCAGGTGATCTCCAAATTTGACGCAAGGACTATTCTGGATACAGTAGGATCTGAAAAACTACTCGGCAAAGGAGACATGCTTTTTCTGCCGCCGGGGACCTCTCGATTAAGCCGAATTCACGGGGCAATGGTATCAGATGTAGAAATAAAAAGGGTTGTCGAATTTCTAAAAAAACAGCAAAAACCGATTTTCTTGAAAGATATTTTTAAGGTCAAAGCGGAATTAGAAGAAAATGAAAGTGATGAAGAATATGATGAAAGATATGAAGAAGCAGTAGCTCTGGTCACAAGAACAGGCCAGGCGTCCATCTCCATGATTCAAAGAAAATTAAAGGTAGGATACAACCGGGCGGCAAGAATGGTGGAGATTATGGAAAAAGAAGGAGTTGTAGGACCCTCCGATGGTGTAAAACCACGCAATGTCTATGCTAAAAATATGTAACGGTTCAGTATAAAACCACTGAATACACAGTCCAGCTTCGCCGCAACCAAAGATAATAGAACGCTGATAACGCGGATTTAACAGATTTGCGCAGATATATTCTTTTTTGTTCTCAGGTTTAGCCTGAAAACAAAAAAATGCTTTAATCTGTGTTAATCCGCATCTTCAGTGAAATCTGTGTTCCATTTAT
>CBDUII010000189.1:0-5562 GCA_965367285.1 uncultured bacterium | reverse complement strand
TTTAGAGGGGATTTTTTTTACCGCAGAGAACGCTGAGTTCGCAGAGGATAGATTAAAAAATAATGCAAGTGAAAAGAAAAAAATCACTTGCTCATGATCGCATTTTCTTGAGTTATGCTCATGAAGATTTACCTGTGTTAATGAGATATATCAATCCAAGCACAAATTAAATATAGAGATGCATAAATCCAGCAATCCAAAACACTTATTCTTTGTCGGAAAAGGCGGCGTGGGAAAGTCGACCTGTTCCGCTTCTACCGCAATGGCATTAGCGAAAAGGAAAAACAAAACACTGCTTGTTTCCCTTGATCCTGCCCATAATCTATCAGACATTTTTGAGACACCTCTTGAAGATAAACCTAAAGAGATAAAAGAAAACCTGTTTGCAATGGAAATAAATTTGGAACAGCGAATGGGAAAGTCCCTAAAAAAAACCATTGATATGATGAAAAACTTATACAGCTATCTCAATGTCATTAATCTTGAAGGAATGTTTGATACCTTGCGGTTTTCTCCAGGCATGGAAGAATACGCGGTAATTTTTGTTTTATAAAATATTTTTGAAAATTACATGGATATGGACTTTATCATATTCGATACGCCGCCAACTGGACTGACACTCCGGTTCTTTGCTTTACCTGAAATATCTCTTCTCTGGATTGAAAAATTATTAGTACTGAGAAAGAAGATTTTAAGCAGACGCGATTCTTTAATGTGAAGAAAAAGTTTAATGGCCTTAAAATCATGGAACTCCCATTTAAAGACAGCGGGACATTAAGCAGAGAAGACATGTTAGCATTTGGTGAAGATGTTTTTAATAACTTGACGGCATAAGGATTTCAATGTGTATAGATTCCCGCTAAAGCTTGTCCTCGCACGTTTTAAGCGGGGAGCATGCGGGAATGACATACTGGGATGCTGGGAAGACATCCCTGCTCTGTGTGTCATTCAGGTTCCTGCTTTTGCAGGAATAAACTCCAGCGGGAATCTAAATTCTAACCATGATTCCAAAAAAAAGCATAATCGAAATTCTTAAAAAGATTAAAGACCCGGAATCGGAACAATCTCTATACGACCTTCAGATTGTAAAGCATATTGATTATAAAGAAGAGAAAAAAAACTGATCATTTCACTGGATTTCAACAGTAGAATGCCGAACTGCATAGGATGCAAACCCATAGCCTGGATGATACAGAAGAAAATAGTGGAACAGCTCGAAAATGAATTTTTTGAATTTGAAGAAGTAAAACAGATCGATTTTAAATATTTATGAATGTAACGCAGATGTCAACTAAAACAGTTGTCAGGGATCACTCGCCCTGTCCCTTATGTTTTAAAAATAATTCTACACTATTTTATAAAGAGCAACACCGATCCTACTTTAAATGTTCTTGCTGCAGTCTTATTTATGTCCCTTCTTGCCATCATTTATCACCCGTGGAAGAAAAAAAGCGGTATGATACCCATACCAATCATCCCGGCGATCCTGAATACCGGGATTTTTTGAACAGGCTTTTAAATCCGTTGCTGCCTTATCTCCCAAAAGGAGGAAAAGGGATCGACTATGGATCGGGCCCGGGGCCCACGCTTTCCCTTATGTTTTCTGAACTTGGTTTTCAAATGACAGATTATGACCCCTTTTACGCTAACAATAATAAGGTTTTGGAAGAAGAGTACGATTTTATAACCTGCTCAGAGACTATGGAACACTTTAGTAACCCTAAAGAAGAATGGAAACTTTTCCTCAAACTGGTCAAAAGGGGAGGGTGGATAGGAATAATGACCCAACTTTATGACCGGGAGATAGATTTTTCCCAATGGTATTATAAAAACGATCCCACGCATGTTTCTTTTTATTCAAAAGAGACTTTCAAATGGTTGGCTGAAGAATATAACCTGAAGCTTTTGTTTGGGGAAAAATCCGTGGTCATATTTCAACGGCTTTAAAAAGTAATTTTATTTATTTTTTCTTTTATGCCTTTTAACCACTTAAGCTTTTGATCTTTTTTATAGGGGCTTGCGTGTCTAAATAATGTTTCATTATCAATGTGATTTATTCCAATAACTTTATTGCCGTTTAACGCTCCCAACGCTTCTCTCGCTAAACCATTTAAAACATTCAGGCTTCCCCATGCGACTATGATGATTTTTTTGCCTTTCATGGCAACAGAACTTAACAACTCTTTTCTTCGTTTTTGGTTAAAAATGCTGTGAGGGTGGTAACTGTAAAGAGTTGATGCCTTTAAAAACTTTTTCTGAAAGCTTCCGCTGCTGCCGTCCCGTAAATCAGAGAGATTTAATACCCGGACATGCTCCCAATCTTGATCCAGCATTACGCGCATAATTTGATATTGAGCGTTATCCGGTCTGGTTGAAACAAGTTCTTTTGACCAATTTCTAAACTCTATCTCTTTTAAGGTAAATACTTTTTCTTTGTAATTTTTATCATTTGGTCGTGAAGAACCTGGGTTCATCATAACAACTACTGCGTTTGGGCGTTGTCCGGGCAATTCCTTGAATCCTTTTCTAATAATTTCCAACACGCTCCTGCATTTAAATTTTTGGCCGTTAATATGCAGATCATAGAAATGTCCAAATACGTCAAATTCTTTTTTTAGTTCATCCGCGTATATAAATCCCATAAGAATTCCTATGTTTATCTATAAACTATTTTTTGTCTTTCAATAAACTCTTGAGATCAGCGAATGGCTTGTAAGTGGAAGAGGGTTCTCGCTCAGCGCTTGGCGGTGTCCCGCCACCATGCGCGGCCTCTTCAATGTACCGCGAGTGCTCGTTGTCGTGACAATAGATACACAGCAGTTCCCAGTTGCTGCCGTCGGGTGGATTATTATCGTGGTTGTGGTCCTTATGGTGCACCGTGAGTTCACGGAGATTTTTACCGGAAACTTCTCGTCCGCAACGCGCGCATATCCAGGGATAAATCTTGAGCGCTCGTTCCCGGTAAGTTTGCTCCCGGAGTTTCTGGTTGTGTCGCGCCTCGGCGATGAACTTGTCAATACCTGGCTTTGTCTTCTTAGCTGGCATTAGCCGCCTTCCCTCTAGTTCAACTTACAGTGCCTTATGCAAAGCACAGCGCCTCATGCAAGGCTTTAGTGCATCGGGGGGCGGAAGCCCTTTTGGTTGCGGCAACTTGCCGCTTCATGAGAACGTTCTCTCGAATAATTCCTTAATTGCTTTCTTGCCGTTCTCTTCGAGAAAACGCGTCCCTGTCCCGGCGAAATGAATATGCTTAATGACAGGTTCATCTTTGCTCTTGCATTCAATCCAGTCAGCCTGGTTCCAATTGAACCACGCGTCACATTTCTGATCGAACACCCACAAAGGTTTATTACATAGTTTGGCAAACTCCGCGCCCCATCCCGTGCCACCTTTAATGGTCTTATCCTCCAGTATTTCTCCAACAACATAAATCTCTTGCCCGTTATTAATCTGGTACCAGATACTTTGCAGAACCTTGCGAAACGTGTTAGTTGAGGTATAGCGGCGATTCATCAATTGCGAAACGTATTCCAGACTCACGTCTCCATTTTTAAGTTCTTCGTGATTCAGAACACGCAAGCCTCGTTGGCGGACTATACTGTGCCCTTCAAACGTGAAGTTTACTTCTTCAATTCCAAATTGCTCAGCATTAGCGCCGAATTCAGCTTCGGCCCCTTTAGCGCCGCCGCTAAAGAGAATAAAATTTTCCTTTTTCATGTTTGTTCCTCCTTTGTTTTTATGTGTGTGCTGAAAGTCTTTAGCGAGCGCACTTAAAATAAAATAATACTTTACACTGAAGATTCCCCGCAACTTGCTGCTGGGAAGGCTTCAATGAAGCACATAGATATCTTCAATCAACCAAACAAATAATTTACCATGATTGAAAGAAAAACGGAAGGAATGAAACAAAATTTATCAATAATCGAGATGTGGCCCTATCATTACAATGGTCATTAAAAATCTTCGCTTCATTTAATTTAAAGAATAACCCTTAAACACTGGACAAAACCCTTTTCGGTCAAACACTAATTACCAAACGTGGGAAGCCTATAGTTCGTATTGGCCCTATCGAAGAAGATAAAAATGGGATATGGGATACAGCCAAGAAATTTAAAAAAACTCACGGCCCCATAAAAGATACTTTTAAGTTACCGCACAGAAGCGTTGAAACCGGCAAAAAACATCTGGACTAAACCGTGCCTTTAACTCATCTCTTAGATACTTCCGTATACTGCCCACCGATTAAGAAAAAACCTTTACCGTCCATTGCACAACGATGCCGGCAAATTGGCGATCAATGGATTTTTACTGCTTGTATCTGCACAGCCGACTACCTCAAGTGGATCACCCCGTGCAATTACCCCAACTTAATCAAAAGGGTGATTAATTAATTTTTGAAATTTTTACGGTCTGTTTAAAACCATGTCATGGTTGCCTATGACTCGAAGAAATATCGTATCTCCAATAATCTCAAAAGTCATTCGGTAATGAATATCCACTCTTGCTTCCCATATTCCCCTTGAGCCTTTTACTTTCTTTGTATGTAAGGAGGGATGTTTTATATTTTTCGCAAAAAGTTTGATCTGTTTGTCGGCTTTTTCCTGAATCTTTTTCGGTAATTCCTGATAATATTTTTTAAACCTTTTATATGCTTTTAATCTTCAAGTTTTAATTGCCTCTAAGAGGCCTTCAACTGAGCCGTCACCAACAATTCGATCTTTAATTTTATCTTCGTTTACCTCTTTTTCCCGTTTTTGCCAGGTTTTTGTCCAGAAATAAGCCTGGGATGGATCAAGTTTCTGTTTGACTTTCAGAAAACAAATAAAGTCTAAAACTTCCTTAAGGTTATCGGATCTAAGATCATTTAATTCATTTACTATATTTTCCCTGACACCATCAGTTACTTTACCCACTGCCAATCGCCCCTTTTAAAATAATCATTAAACAAAGTATACATCCGTGAAAGATAGCTGTCAATAAACTGAAAAACTAATAAAACGAAAGCAACACAATTATATTAGCCTGTGAAGTACTTTCATTTTATCAACCTATATTTTTTCTGCAGGACTACTTCTATATCTGTAACATCACAAAATTTTGAGGAACTTAGAACCATTATTATCATTCCCGCATGCTCCCCGCTTAAGCTTGTCCTCGCATGCTTTAAGCGGGGAGCGTGCGAGGACAAGCTTAATCGGGCATCCAGGGGTGAACAAACGGCAATTATTAGTGTTGAGGTTGTTAGCTTGTAGAAATAGGGTTAATTCTGCTGTTGATTTAACTAAATCTGAATAAAAACCATTAATAAATTTGATCTCTTTATCGGCTTTATAAAAAGATGCAGCTAAGAGTGGACTTGACCAGTTTTTTTAAGCGGCTAAGCTTTGCATAAGCCGCTGTAAAAAGCAAAAGCAGAACAGCGGCTAAAAAAAACCGCCTGAAGACGGAACTACGAACTTTTTCAATCTTTCTTAACGCTTTTAATTACAAAAATCAACCGCAAACTTTAGCAGTTTAACTTTAATTTTCAATTTTAAACATTTTACCCTTCCATTATTTTTG
>CBDUII010000188.1:0-5575 GCA_965367285.1 uncultured bacterium | reverse complement strand
ATTAAGGAATTAGCTGAGTTTCTCTGTCAGAACCATGAGATTGCTGACAAATCAGAATTAGTCCGTGTTCTTTTAGAAAGAGAAAAGCTCGGCTCAACCGGTATTGGCGAAAATGTGGCAATTCCTCACGCTAAAATGAAGGGGTTAAAGAAAATTATTGCGGCGTTTGGAATTTCTAAAAATGGAGTAGAATTTGACTCTCTTGACCAGAAACCTGTAAATTTTATTTTCGTGTTGGTTGCCCCGGAAAATGCCACAGGAATTCATCTGAAAGCACTGGCAAAGATTTCCCGCCTGCTGAAAAATTCGGAATTTAAATCAAATCTTCTTAAAGCTTCCACCAGGGAAGACGTTTATAATATTATTTTAAATGAAGATTCTAAACTTCAGTAGTTTTTTTAAATTTATGTATAGGAATTTCAATGTTTATGGATTCCCGCATGTTTTTAATTATGTCATTCCCGCATGCTTTTATCGGGCATCCAGACATTCTGTTCCTTTATAGATTCCCGCTAAAAGCATGCGGGAATGACATGTGGGGAAGCGTACAGGAATGACAGCCTTGTGGTTCCGTGGAGTGGTGGTAAAGTCTCATGTTCTTTGCTTACTGCCTGCTTCTTTTAGTTCCCCGAAGGGGTTAATTTATTAACAGGAGCTTTAAAGTGTTTGGTGTTGTTATAATTACTCATGAAAATTTAGGGAAAAAACTTCTTTCAACAGCAGAAACTATTGTGGGAAAGCTGGAAAATGTTGTTCCTGTCTCATTCGATTCTCCTCAAAAGCCGGAAAGTACCAGAAAGCAGATAGAGGAAGCTATCAAGAAGGTCGACAAGGGAAAAGGAATTATCCTTTTGACCGACCTTTTTGGAGGTACCCCATCCAATATCGCCATATCTTTCCTGAACCACGAGAATATTGAAGTGGTTTCGGGAGTAAATTTACCCATGGTAATTAAAATACCTTTTTTGAAAAAGCTTGATAACGTTCATGAAACTGCAAGGATGCTTAAACAATACGGCCATGAAAGCATTTCTGTTGCCAGCCATCTTTTATCGGATAACGATAAAACTTCATAAAAACCATGATTAAATTAACAGGAATTGGTGCATCAAGAGGTATCGCGATTGGTAAGATTTATTTGCTTGATCGCTCCAAGATTTGTGTTTTGAAATATGAAATTCAAGAAGAGGAAATTAATAAAGAAATAAAGCGTTTTAAGGAAGCAGTGGCACAATCAATGAAACAACTGAATAAAATTAAAGAAAAAGCCAAAAAAAATATTGATTCAAAGTTTTTGGGCATTATAGACAGCCATATGATGATTTTACAGGATGATCTGCTGGTAAGCGATACTACTGATAAAATAAAAAATGAAATGATAAATGCTGAGTGGGTGTTTCAAGACTCAATGAAACAGTTAAGAAATGTTTTTTTGAAAATGGATGATGAGTATTTAAGAGAAAGAGAAAGGGATATCGATCATGTGGGAAACTTGATTTTAAGGAATTTAGTCGGACATGATCAGGAAAGCGTTGCTGATCTTAATGAAAAAGCTATTATTGTTTCGCACGATCTGGCGCCTTCCGATGTTGTCCAAATGAAAAAAGATAAAGTATTAGGATTTGTTACCGAAGCAGGTGGAAAGACTTCACACGTTAGCATAATGGCCGCTTCTTTTGAAATCCCGGCTGTTGTAGGCTTAAAAGATATTATTGAAAAGGCCAAACAGGGTGATCAAATTATTATTGATGGTGAGGAAGGTATTGTTATTATCAACCCGACTAAAGATGAATTTGAAGATTACTTAAAGAAACATCAAACTTTTAAATACCAGGAGAAAGAACTTCTGAAAATAAAAGACCTTAAAGCTGAAACAAAAGACGGTTTTTCTGTTAAACTTATGGCAAATATCGAAACGAATCTTGAAATCACATTAGCTAAAAGACAGGGAGCCCAGGGGGTAGGGCTTTTCCGCACAGAATACCTTTTTTTAAACAGGGATGATCTCCCATCAGAAGAGGAACACTTCCAATTATACAAAGAGACAGTGGAGAGTTTTGCGCCACATCCTGTCATTATACGGACATTGGACGCGGGTGGTGATAAAATCAATCCAAAACTTAACAAGACAGAAACAAACCCGGCCCTTGGATTAAGAGCTATCCGTTATTCTCTCAGCCAGTTGGGCATTTTTAAAGAGCAACTGCGAGCTATTTTACGTGCCAGCCACTTTGGAAATGTAAAAATTATGTACCCGTTGGTTTCTGGACTGGAGGAAATACAAAAAGCCAATGAAATATTGGAAGAAGTAAAAGAAGATTTGAGCAGAGATGGAATCCCTTTTAAAAAGAATATCGAAGTTGGAATTATGATAGAAACACCTTCCGCGGCAGTTATTGCGGATATGCTGGCAAATGCTGTAGATTTCTTCAGCATCGGCACTAACGATTTGATTCAGTATGTTCTGGCAATAGACAGAACTAATGAAATGGTAGCTCCTCTTTATCAACCGTTGCATCCTTCCGTGCTAAGATTAATTCAGATTGTTTTAAAATCAGCTGAAAAAGCCGATATTGAAGTGAGTGTTTGCGGTTCAATGGGCGGAAACCCATTAAGCGCTCTAATTTTACTGGGACTGGGTAAAATCCATTCAATAAGCATGTATGCTCATTCTCTTCCTGAAATCAAAAAAATGATCAGAAATATATCTCTGAAAGATGCAAAGGATATTTCCAACCATGTTTTGTCTTTATCTACCTTTAAAGAGATAAATGATTACGTTAATAGTGAAGTGAAAAATCGATTTCCAGACGATTCAAATTTTGCTCATCTAAATTGAAAATAGGGAGAACAAATGAACAACAATAATTATCTTTTTACTTCTGAATCCGTTACTGAAGGACATCCGGATAAAATGGCGGATCAGATTTCCGACTCAATACTGGATGCGATTTACGCTCAGGATCCGAACGGCAGGGTTGCCTGTGAAACTATGATAACCACCGGAATGGTTATTATCGCGGGTGAAATTACAACCACCGCGATCATTGATATACCTTCCATTGTCAGAAAAACCATTAAAGAAATTGGGTATGATAGGGCCAAGTATGGGTTTGACGCGGAAACTTGCGCGGTGATAGTTTCTCTTGATAAGCAGTCTCCTGATATTTCCATGGGTGTTTCAAAAAAGAATGAAGATGACCAGGGAACCTGGGATCAGGGTTTGATGTTTGGGTACGCAACAAATGAAACTACCGAGTTAATGCCGTTACCCATAATGCTTGCCCATAAGTTGACTATGCGGTTGGCAAAAGTAAGAAAGGATAAAACTTTACCTTACTTGAGAGCTGATGGAAAATCCCAGGTAACCGTGGAATATAATAATGGGAAGGTTGTAAATGTTAATGCTATTGTCATTTCAACGCAGCACAGTGAAGACGTCTCTACGGAAAAGATAAAGGAAGATATTATTAAGCATGTTATTGTCCCGGAATTGCCCAAAGGACTTTATGATTTAAAAAAATTGGACATACATGTGAACCCTACCGGAAGGTTTGTCGTTGGTGGGCCAATGGGAGACTGCGGCTTAACCGGACGAAAAATTATTGTGGATACTTATGGAGGTATGGGGCATCATGGGGGCGGCGCTTTCTCAGGAAAGGACCCTTCAAAATTGGACAGATCAGCCTGTTACATGGCCCGCTATATTGCTAAAAATATTGTCGCAGCCGGTATAGCCGATAAGTGTGAAGTTCAACTGGCTTATGCTATTGGTGTTGCAGACCCGATTTCAGTAAGGACAGATACTTTTGGCACGGAAAAAATTTCTTCCGATAAAATTCAAAAGTTGATTCGTAAACACTTTAACTTAAAACCAGCCGCTATAATAAAAACTTTGCAGCTTAGAAGACCTATCTATAAAAAGACCGCTGCCTACGGACATTTTGGAAGAAATGAACCGGAATTCACCTGGGAGCGCACTGATAAAGCAGAAGAATTAAAAAAAGACGCCGGGCTATAAATGCCAGATTTACACCCCATAAAAGTTGAATTGCTTTCCATCACTCCCGGGGCTGAAAAACTCCTCGAAGAAGCAGGAAGAACATGCTACCTGTCATTTGATAGAGCAAGCAAGGAAAGTTACAAGAAGTTTATTAGAATGATCATCAGGAGCGGACATCATTCCGTGTTAGAGCATGCCTCTGCCACTTTTAGAATTAAAGGTGGGTCCCGCAGCTTTACCCATCAACTGGTCAGGCACAGGCTTTGCGCCTACTCTCAGCAGTCCCAACGGTACGTTAATGAAAAGAATTTTTCTATTATTATTCCTGATTCAATAAAAAACAATTCCGAAGCTAAAGAAATTTTTATGTCTTTAATTAATAATGCCCGTGATACATACGCTAAACTGCAGGAAACAGGTGTAAAAAAAGAAGACGCCAGGTTTGTCCTCCCCAATGCTATAGAAAGTGAAATTGTTATGACCGCGAATTTCAGGGAACTACGGCATATTTTTAAAGAACGCTGCCACAAAGCAGCCCAGTGGGAAATTAGAAAAATAACAATAGAAATGCTGGAAATCATGAAAAAACAAGCCCCAATCGTTTTTGAGGACTTTATAATTAATGAAGAAACACTTACCGCTGAAATCGCATGACTGTTCTTCTCACTAATGACGACGGAATTACTGCCCCGGGATTAACCGCTCTCTATAAAGAGATAAGCAAATCTTATCCTGTCAAGGTCGTGGCTCCGGAATCAGAACAAAGCGCTGTAGGTCATGCCATTACCATTCACAACCCGCTCCGGGTAAAAAAGTTTTCCCAGGGAGACAACTTTTTTGGTTATGCTGTAAACGGCACTCCGGCAGATTGCGTGAAGATTGCCGTAAAAGCTATTCTGGAAGAACCTCCAAAACTGGTTATTTCCGGAATTAATTTTGGAGCCAATATAGGGACAAACCTGATATATTCCGGAACTGTCTCCGCCGCCACAGAAGCCGCTATTTTAGATATCCCTTCTATCGCGATTTCCCTCACTACCCGATTTGACCCTGATTTTTCTTATGCTGCCGAGTTCGCGCTAAAAATGGCTAAACTGGTTTTGAAAAATGGATTGCCTGATGGAATTTCAATAAACGTGAATGTACCAGCGGTGCCAAAAAATAAAATAGCCGGCGTGAGAGTTGTAAAGCAGGGCAGGGCGCGGGTTGCCGAATGGTTCGATAAACGGACTGATCCAGCTGGAAATACTTATTACTGGATGGCAGGAGAATTGGTGGCCGCGGAAGAAGATGAGGACGCTGATGAAGCAACCATTAAAAAAAATATGGTCTCCATCACTCCTATCCATTATGATATGACGGATTATAAGGGAATGGATAAAATTAAAAAATGGAAGTTTGATGAGCGCTGACTAATATGCCATTTTTAAAACATCTTTTGGATGGTGTGCAATTATTTATGGAAACCAGGGACTAATAAAAATCTAGTTACCGGGAATGAACAATGAAATACTGTAGTAAATCATTTCTTACAATATGACAAACATTGTCTAAAGTTAAGGAGTCTTTTAA
>CBDUII010000187.1:0-5594 GCA_965367285.1 uncultured bacterium | reverse complement strand
CGTTAGGTATACACATATGATTTAATGATGAATTATATTAACTAAAAAAAGGTATAATTTTTTTTTTAAAAGATCATAAAGTTAAAACAGAGGCGTAAGGATATATACGAATAATGATGGATTTAATAATCTGGATTTGGATGGTAGCAGGTCTTATATTGCTGGTTGCGGAAATCATCCTTCCTGGAGGAATCGCTATTTTCCTGGGACTTGCCGCTCTTATTGTGGCTGCCAATCTATATTTTGGGTTAATAAGCGGTTGGGTAACTGCTTTTACTATGTGGTTTATCTTTTCTCTTTTACTCATTATTGTACTCAGAAGTTTTTTTCAAAGATTTATGCAGGGCGAAGCGGAAAAACAAAATACTGATGAAGACATGGATGCTTTTGGGTCTGTCGTAGAAGTTATTGAAAAAATTGAACCAACAAAGAATGGAAGAATTCGTTTTAGAGGAACAACCTGGACGGCAAAATGTTATGACGAAGTCCTACTTCCTGGTTCAAAAGCTAAAATCGTACTTCGTGAAAATATAGATTGGGTAGTAGAACCAATGGATTTAATCGGAGATATTTAATATTGAAAGGAGGTTTCAATGCTAACTTTTTTTACGTGCTTTTTATTATTTGCCTGTTTTGTTTTCTGGAAGCTGATTGTTATTGTTCCAACACGGGAAGCAGTAATAGTGGAGCGCCTTGGAAAGTTTAGGGGTGTCCTAAATCCGGGATTACATTTCTTGATTCCCTTTTTGGATCGTATTGCCTATCGACATGAAATGAGAGAGCAGGTCCTGGATATTCCCAGTCAAAGTTGTATTTCGCGAGATAATATACAGATAGAAGTGGATGGTATCGTTTATCTCAAGGTGATGAATCCGCAAAAAGCAAGCTATGGAATTGGAAACTATAAACTTGCCAGTACCAATTTAGCGCAAACCACTATGAGATCCGAAGTGGGAAAGTTGACTTTAGGACAAACTTTTTGTGAACGTGAGTCGTTAAATGAAACGATTGTGAGAGAAGTCGATTCTGCATCAAATCCTTGGGGAATAAAAGTCTTACGTTATGAGGTTAAAAACATCCTACCTTCTACTCAGGTTATACATACACTGGAAAGACAAATGGAGGCTGAAAGACAAAAACGCGCAGAAATTACTCTGGCTAAAGCTGAAAAAGAATCAAGAATTAACTTGTCAGAAGGAGAACGGCAGAAAGCCATAAATTTGTCAGAAGGAGAAAAGCAAAAAAGAATTAATGAGGCAAAAGGACGGGCTCAGGAAATTACGATTTTGGCCAATGCAACAGCAAAGGGTATTGAAATGATCGCTCAATCTATAAAAAAACCAGGTGGTTCTATGGCTGTAAAGATGCAACTTTTAGAAAGGTTTATTGAAGAATTGGAGAAAATACTGAAACATGCAAGGTTATCGGTAATACCGAATGAAATGGCAAATATGATGGGCTTTTTTGAAGGTGTGTCTGAAGTAACAGGTAGTTTAAAAAAGGATTGATGTTTAAAAAGAAAGTTAGATTTTAAAATCTTGAGGAGGAGAAAAAATGGAGAATATATCAGGAGGGGATTTATTTAATCTGATAGTTTGGGGGATATTATTCTTAATACTAATTTCCAAGTTTGTTCAATCTATTTGTCTTGTTCCCACGAAGTCGGCTTATATAGTTGAACGTTTTGGGCTTTATTATAAAACTTTGGGAGCCGGTTTTCACGCTTTGATCCCCTTTGTTGATCAAGTGGCCTTTAAGCAAAATTTAAAAGAAGAAACTATAGATGTTCCTCCACAAGAATGTTTCTCAAAAGATGAAGTAAAGGTTGAAGTGGATGGAGTCATTTATATTTCTGTTACTGACCCTGTGAAAGCAAGCTATGGCATTGATAATTATCGTTTCGGTGCAATTCAATTGGCGCAAACTACAACAAGGGCAGTTATTGGGACTATAGACTTGGATCGAACTTTTGAAGAAAGGGACCTTATTAGCTCAAAGGTAGTAGCAGTTTTGGATAAGGCTGGTGACACATGGGGAATTCGAGTTCATCGATATGAAATCAAAAATATTTCTCCTCCAGAAACTGTAAAAGATGCTATGGAAAAACAAGTAACTGCGGAAAGAGAACGTCGTGCCATTCTTGCAAAGAGCGAAGGAGAGAAACAAAGTTGTATTAATATGTCGGAAGGAAAAAAAATGGAGCTTATCAATCTCTCCGAAGGTGAAATGCAAAAGAGAATTAATATTGCTGAGGGCAAGGCTGTAGAGATTATAGCTATTGCAGAAGCAACTGCAAACTCCATCGAAAAGCTGGCAAAGGTGATTGCCAAAGAAGGAGGAGTTGAGGCTATCAAACTGCAGATGGCAGAGAAATATCTTTCAAAACTGGGCCATTTAGCTAAAAAAGATACACATGTGATTCTGCCGGCAAACCTCATCGACTTTGATGGTTGGTTAAAAAAAGTTGGTTTATCACTCGACTCCCAGCAGAAAATATAGAGGATTTTTGTTACACCTTGATTACTAAATAGAACTCAAGTTTTCAAAATAGCAATTAAGTACCTAACTATTCGCTTGAGATTGACGTCCAACAGCAAGTCTCCGTTCAAGCGGTTGTTAAGCATGCATGGTTTATATTATTCCAGGCTGGTTGCTGTTTTTTGTTGGGCGCAACTCAGCTTTTTCGTTATGTGTCTATTTAATATTTATTGGGGGGGGGTATTAGGCTCCCAGAAAGGAGGTTTCTGTTAACCAAACTTTTAAGATAAATTGTACTCGATTCCCGATCATTTTAATCAAAGCCTGGTGGCTACCGAGTTTAGTTGCAAGACATCCGTAGAAATGGAGGTTTCTATGAAAACTAACCTTCAAATGAGAAGCAACAGTTTTAAATTAAATAAATATTTCATTTTCTTTATTAACCTATTTTTTGTATTACACATTGGAGTGTCAAGCATACTTACTCGGGAATCGGGTTCAGTTTATCTCAAAAAGGTGTCAAATCTCTGCATGTGTTTAAAGCAGCTATCAGCACTCAGCGGTCAGGGTTCAGCTAAAGAGAAATAAAAAGTGATTGCAAATTTCGACTTCCTCTCTTGCCCCCTTAATTAATGATAGTTATGTTTTAGCGTATTTTGAGTCAAATAATGTTAAAAAAAAACGGAGGAAATAACTATGACAGCTTATTTACGTAACCTTCCGATTGAAGATAGGATAAGACTGGTTGAGGATATCTGGGACAGTATTGCTACTGATCAAGCGGCTTTGCCATTAACTGATGAACAAAAAGAGGAACTTGATCAACGCTTAAATACTTACGAATCGGATGGACTTAAAGGCCGGTTAGCCGGTGAAGCAATAGCAGACATTTTAGGAAGCGATTGTGAGTCTTAAGGTTCATCTTCGACCAGAAGCTGAAGCGGATATTGAAGATGCTGCAACATGGTACGAGAGGCAACGTGAAGGTCTCGGCTAAGATTTCCTTGATGATGTTCTAATGGCATTAGGTACAATCTCGAAAAATCCTAATATTTACCCTGTATTGTATAGACAAACTCGCCGCGCTGTAGTGCACCGATTTCCTTTTGGGATGTTTTATCGAGTCGCGGAAGACTCAGTCGTAGTCCTTGCCGTTATGCATGGTAGTCGTCATCCGCGACGGTGGAAAATAAGAACATAACCATTTAATTCACCTAATCCAAAATAGCAAGTTTTTATGCAAACGGTTAACTGCTACAGCAGTTTTCAGTTATTCAAACACCCTTTCCCTTTTCTTTTAAAAGGCGAGTACGAAAAAATTGCCTCACTACCTTATTTAAAGACAGGTTTTCGGCAACTTTTCTACTGCTCAAATACGCCTATCAATTGCAATGCAGTTGTCCATCCCCTGGATTCCCCCTAAAAACATGCGAGAATGACATGTGGGGCATGGGGAATGACAATTTGAGGTGCTGAAATGACGGGGACGTCGGGAATGACTGAAGGCCAATGGCCTTTTTGTTCTTGAATTATATTTCAAGTTGGTGTACATTTTAAAAGTACACTTTATTGCAAGGGAGAAAAGGATGGTAGAGGTAAATGTTAAAGAAGCGAGGAGTCGTTTCAGCTCCTTATTAGATAAGGTTGAAAGGGGCGAAGAAGTGATTATCACGCGCCATGGGAAAAGAGTCGCTCGTTTGGCGTCGCCGGAAAGGGAAAACAGGAAATTCCCCTGTTTAAAGGAATTTCGAGATAAGATAAATATAAAAGGAAAAGCGCTGAGTCAAACAGTGATCGACTCGAGGAAAGAAGAAAGATACTAATGATTTATCTGGATACAAGTGTTCTGGTTTCTTACTATTGTCCGGAACCGGTCAGCAGCGCGGTAGAAAAAATTATTCTCAAAACAAAACAACCTGCAATCAGCCATTTAACAGAAGTGGAGCTGGTATCGGCAATTTCAAAAAAAATTCGGGAGAAAAGCCTGTCTCGATTTGATGGAGAAAAAATTTTAGAAAAATTTCAGTCACATATAACACAACAACTCTTTCAATGGATTCCTGTCAATTCAGAGCATTTTCGGATGGCAAAAGCCTGGATAGTCCGGTTTAAAAGTCCGTTGCGAACTTCAGACGCATTGCATCTTGCCATTGTGTCTTCAAATAGATTAACACTTGTTACTTCTGACATTCAATTAGCAAAATCAGCAGGCTTTTTTAGAATAAAAAAAAGACTAATAGATTATGAGTAAAATTTCTTTTCTCATTAGTAATTTCATTTGTGCGGTAATTTTTCAAGCAGGCTGCAGCTTTGATCATCCGCTCAATAACCCATATGACCCTGAAGAAAGCGGTCAAAACATCCTCTATTCTTCTTTTACCGAGCGGCCTAAACATCTGGACCCTGTCCGGTCTTACAGCTCAAATGAATATGCCATAATCGGACAAATATACGAACCGCCGTTTCAATACCATTATCTGAAGCGGCCATACGAATTAATCCCCCTCACCGCTGTTGAAATTCCGAAACCCATGTACTTTGACAAGGATGGAGAACGTCTCCCTCCCGATGCTCCTGGTGAGCTTGTGGCAAGCGCGGTTTATGAAATTAAAATAAAGCCCGGCATCAAATACCAGGAGCACCCTGCTTTCGCGAAAGATAGCCAGGGAAATTACCTTTACCATAACCTTTCGGACAAGGATATGGAATTCATCTTTGAGTTAAAAGACTTCAAAGAAACAGGGAGCAGGGAACTTACTGCCGCGGACTATTTATATCAAATTAAACGGATGGCAAACCCTTTATTGCACTGTCCGATTTATCCAGTTATGACCACTTACATAGATGGGTTTGCAGAATACTCGAAAAACCTTGGCCAGAAATTAAAAGATATCAGAGCGGAAAGAAAAACTTCAGCAGGCGCGGCATATAATCAGGAACTGGACGAACAAAAAAATCCGATACTGCTTGACCTCAACGCTTATTCGCTTAAGGGAGTTGAAGAAGTTGACCGATATACTTTTCGCGTCATTCTTAAAAAGAAATATCCTCAATTTATCTACTGGATGGCCATGCCGTTTTTTGCTGCCTTGCAAGTCGAAGTAGAACTGCTCTAT
>CBDUII010000186.1:0-5637 GCA_965367285.1 uncultured bacterium | reverse complement strand
AGAAAAAGAGCCATTCATAAGGAAGTGTAATAAGAACAAAGTAAAACCGACTAAAAATGTGTCACAACAAAAAGATAAGCTTGTACTATGTAATAGGATAAAAAATTCTCCTCTTCAGGACGAGGAGTTGGAAAAAATGGTTCTGGATAAAATGGTTGAGATGGTTGATATAATTAAAAGTTCTAAAGCGGATTTTTATATTGTTTCCGGTGAAGTAGGGCTTGGCCTCATAGGTGACAACAAGTCTGTTAGACTTTATGGCAGAGTTTTAGGCCAGGCAAACCAGTTGCTTGCGGAAAATGCTGCTGAAGTGTTTTTTGTGGTAGCCGGAATACCTTCAAAGATTAAATCAACTACTATCGGCTAAAGCCGATAGCTTGAGGCACAGAGTTACAAAGGCACATAGCGATAAAAGATTCTCCTTCCCTTTGTGCCTTCTGCCTTTGCCTCTTTGTGCCTTGCGAGGAGGGTTCTCCCAATCCCCAAAGGAAACAATAAATGGAACTGTTAATTTTATTTATCGCTGTTCTGGTGGATATGGTTTTTGGTGAATATCCCCCGAAATATCATCCCACTGTGTGGTTGGGAGAAGGGTTTAATTATTTAATCAATATTAATTCAAAAAGAAACAAATGGTTTTTATTTCTGAACGGTATGATAAAAGAAATTCTCTATTTGTCTCTCATCGCAGTGTTTTTTTACTTTTTATTAAATATTTTAAAAATAATCGACATTTATCTTTACCTTGCTCTTTCAATCTATTTTTTTAAATCCACTTTTTCTATAAAACATTTCATTGACTGCGTAAAAACAGTTCATTTAGAGTTAATGAACAGGGATATAAATCTTGCACGGGAGGCTCTCAGGGATTTAGTGAGCAGAGATCGAAGCAATTTGTCAGAGAAAGAAATTGTCCACGCAACTATTGCCTCGGCAGGAGAAAATTTAAATGACAGTGTTATCGCTCCTATTTTTTATTATCTCTTTTTGGGAGTAACCGGAGCTGTACTCTACAGGGTTATCAACAGCATTGACGCAATGATCGGATATCGCACAGAAAAATATGAATATCTCGGCAAATTTGCCGCGCGACTGGATGACGCGGTTAATTTTATCCCCGCGCGAATAACCGCTCTTTTAATTTTAATCTCTTCCTTGTTTATAAAAAATTCCAGCAGTAAAAACGCCTTTAATATCATGCTGAGGGATAACGGGAAGACTCCAGGCATTAACGGTGGATGGCCTATGGCCGCTTTAGCCGGCGCTCTCAGGATCGCAATTACCAAGCCGGGATACTACTCCATAGGGGATGATATTGATACGGCCACCCCGGAAAAGATATTATTAGCCAACCGGTTTATTATTTTATCCACGGCTATTTTTCTAATTATTTGTTTTTTGCATACTATCGAATTATGACTACTATAAAACAAAGCATGTCAGGCAAAGCAGACCTAAATCGAAGGTTGAAAATAAATATTTCTGTTTAATAAGTTTTATACAATATCGTCAAATATAACCGGGTTTCGCTTTTTGAATTCATCTAAAAGAGGTTTTGCAATTTTGCGCATCTGGGGGTGTGCGTTATTTGAAGTTCTAAGTTTGAAAAAATGCCGTCATTCCCTGAGGTTCATAGTAATGACTATTTCTGTTTTAAAGAATTAGGCAAAACACATCTTGCCTCTTGGGGTGTTACGCCAATTTTTATTAGCTTTAGATAAGCCTTTTCAACCTCCTCTATTGCCTTTGTCCACACTTTCCTCTTTTTTTTATCTTCAATACTTCCTGCAAAACTGCCTGCATGAGCATTTCGCTCTCTTTTTTTTAGATTGTTTGAGTTGATTTTCCAACTCATCACATAATTTAAGTAATTGGTCTATTTTGCATTGTAATGGAATGGATGGAATAAGAGTGGTGCCGGGCTTCTATAAGTTTTTACCTGTAGCAATATTCAAGAATTTCTAAATGCTTTATCTATGGTTCCTTTAATTTTTATGGCGAAAAAATAACTTTTTATGGCGTTATTTCTGCTGATAGAAGAATTGATGCGATAGTCTGCTTTTTCTCTGTCTCGCTTCAAATCAAAAAGTTGATTGCCTAACTTTTGGAAAGTTCTTTTGCTATCGTTTTTTAATCTGCGAATAAATGCCTGGTGGTTGCTAATGACACTTTCGATTTCAGAATCATTATTGTTGTATTGGATATACTCTTTTGTGGCATACAAATAAACAGCGTAATATGATCTTCCAATGGCTGTTCTATTTTTAATTTCATTATTATTTCTATCATAAATTAGTTCTTTTGCAAAAGGAAAGTAATCTAAGGGATCAATCATCAGATAATATCCAGATGAAAGGTTATTTTTGAAGCATATTTTTTCTCGACAGTATCAAGAAACTGGTCTTGAAGTTTATCAAATTTATTAAACAAAGATTCAATTTCATTTTCAGAAACTTGTCTAGGAGCCATAGTTATATTTAAAAACCTATAATCTGGCTCCTCCGGATCGGTATATAATTCTGTGTATGTTTCAATATTTCCGAATATGTTATTAATTAGTTTTTGTGCTTCATTAATTGATTCTTGAAGAAAATGTTTGGATATAAACTGCTCTTTTTCAGTTATGGTTTGTAAGTCAAATATTTTTTGAAAAAAATTTTCATGGCCTTCTACAATTAACTCGTCAACTTTTTCAAACACCTTTACAATATTTTGAATAATATTTTCATAATCTTTTATAACTAAGTTGCTGACCCCCATTAATTCTTTTCCGGACTCTCGGATTTTATTTTCATAATCTTCAAATCCTAATTTGCGAGCAGTAACTGATTCCTCTTTAGGAATTACAGAGTTTCTCCAATAATCATTTAATCCTTCTATTATAGAAAAGTCTTTTCCCAAGAATCTTTCATAATTACGTTCTGCAATAATAGAGGTGTTTTTTATCGTCGGATTGATTTCCGCAGGTAGTGTTCCATTGGCTGCTAACATAAATGTTTCCTTTTTTACAAGAATAGGCTTTTTAAGAACGCTTCGAATTCCAAATTAATATTATCATGGTTTTCATTAAAAAAGTTCTTCTTCGTATTGTTCTCATATATATCTCTTATTTCAGTATTATAATTTATTGTAAAAATATTTTTTTTCAGGTTAATTGCAATCTGGGAAATATTATCACCTTTTTTTAATAACTCCCATGATAGACAGAGAATAGATTCCTTGGAGTATTTTATTTTTGATGAATAAATCAGCTCTTCAGTTTTTAATGCTTCTAAAAGATAATTTTTATCGTTTAAATTTTGAACTATTTTTTCAGACTCATTAATTATCTCTATGTTAAAATTTGATCCCATTGTATAAACAGGAGTATAAGATAAAACTTCTAAATATTTTTTCATTATTTTTATTGTTTTAGTTTCTTTAAAATCAGCTGGATGTCTCTCCGTGATTTGAAACCTTTCAAGGTCCATCAAAAAAGTAATGTTATCAAAAACAACCTCTGAAACTACAGGAGTTGTTCTACCTTTTGGTTGGCTTTCACTCTTAAAACCACATTTTTCACTAAGAAAGTGCGGTTTTAAAATAGCTGGGTTAAAATTTCCTATCGCAACAATACTAATAAACTTATTCTTTCTTTCCATATTTAATAAGCTAAATAATTGAGATTACAAATATTTCCACATATATATTTTTTTGAGTGTACAAACACCCTAACTTTGAGTCAATGAAAAAATCTATATTCAGAGCAATTGAACTTAATAAATAAAACCGGTCTACAGTTCAAAAATCACTTGGACTTATTCCTAAGCAATTATTCTCAATCGCTGTCTGTTTAATTATAATTCTACTTCTTTTTAAACAGCTCATCCAGCCCCTTACTTATGCTAACTTTTGATTTGACCGTTCTAAGTTTTTTGCCGGGGAGAGGCTCTTTTGGCAGTAATTTCATCTGCTTATCATCTTTTTTTGATTTTTTATTTTGCTTTATTGTCTTTGTACTTTCAGCATCTTTTATCAGAGATTAATCTAATTTTGTTAAATAGCCAGAGGTTTGCCATGATTTCCATTGCTCAAAGACTAAGTTAAGTCTCGGTTCTAACCAGTCACTTATAGTCCCGGCGGTTGATTCCGGTTTATTAATGTTTGCTAAAAAAACGGGATACTGCAAGCTACTTTCATCTATCTCAAGACCGGCTCCGTCAATAACAGGTTTTGTTTTTTCAGCATAAAGAATAGACATTTTCATTGATGCAGTTTGACTTCCTGACTTCATTGATTTTGTTGTTCTGCCTTTTTTAAAGACACCTCTTGGCAGGCTTATTATTGCAAGAATTTTGCAATATTTAGCTACATATTTTCTTAAAAACTCGTCCCGCGAGGTTGAGAAAAATCCATCTGGCAGAACAAGACATATCTTTCCCCCGACTTTGCATGATCTCACTGCCTGCTGGATAGAAAAGTTGTATTGAGAAAAATTATCATCTCTTCCTTTTTGGTTAATATCTCTTTCAAGATTTTCTAATACATCATCAATATCGTTTTCATCGTACGCCGCGCTTCCGGCTGGATTCCCAATAACTACGTCCCAGTCATTGCCTAAAAAGAATAAACCGTTATTTTGTTTCACAGGAATTTTATCAACTTCCTTACCGGTTTTACCAAAATACAGGGCAAGGAAAGTTTTGGCCACGGCATAGGGAAGCTCATCTATATCAATACCCACAATATTTTCAAGGGGACTGCCATTTTTTACTGCCGCAGCCAAAAATCCCCCACTGCCACATTCAAAATCCAGGATCTTCCAATTATTATCTATTTCGCCAAAAAGGTTAAACATAAATGCGATAACACATTGTTCGGTAAGATATTGGTTTAGTTTTGTGCCCTGAAAAGACCTCAATATAAAACTTCTAAACTCTTCCGCAATCTCAGGACTTAAAGATTTAATCAGGTCAAAGCGTTTGTGTAAATCCCGGACATGCTCCTGCCTGAAAATTTCTCCGTCGAGCTCTGTGTAAGGATATCTATTCACATAAGTTTTCTGGTTTTTAAGATAATTCAAGATATGCCATGAGACATTTTTTATAATTTCCGGTTCTATTTTTTTGTCTTCTGAAAGGTTATAAGCGGCTGTAAGTTCACATAAAAAATCTTTTCTAAAAGATTCCGCGTCAAGAACTTTCGGTTTATACCCGGGAACCAGGCCATACTTTTCGAGCAGTTCATCAAAAGATAAAATGTTAATCGGTTCTGAAACCTGTTTTAATATGCCGTCTTCTGAAACTTCAAAACGATGATGGTAAAATTGTATCTCCCTGCCGACTGTTGTCGCAATATAACGGGGAGGACGACCGGATAGGGCAAATTCTTTATTATTAATCGGGAAATTTCTTAAGATAGGCTTCCGCTTCCTTAAGGGCATAGGAATGAGTTTTATGTTTTGTTTTGGCTTCAACAAGGAGTAGCGGCTCGCCAGAGTGGTAGCATACAATATCCATTGTCGAACCACTTCTACCACCACTTGGCCGAAAGATAGGAACGTCGTTAATCTTTACCTGTTCATAGTCTCCTGCTCCGGGATAGCCCCTCTGTGTCAATATAGATGAGACACCTGCCCTGTGGTTAATTAGAGTAGAG
>CBDUII010000185.1:0-5680 GCA_965367285.1 uncultured bacterium | reverse complement strand
ATTTCCTCCTTAAAGTTAATAATGAGAATAATACCATGCTGAATTCATTAAGTCCGCTAATTTGTGTTACGAGACACTAGAACATCAGGCCCATCGATCCTTATCTGAGTAACGCGATCATCTGCGTTGGCGATGACCGTACCATCCTGGAGTATACCTATCCCCAAAAATTCTGCGTCCGCACCGCCATCCCACCTATTGCCAATGAACAGGATCCCGCTTAAATCACCCGATACGGTGCCCGACTTAAACCAGACACCCCCAGTTAGGTCATTACTACCCGGGACAAAATCAGCATGGGGCACGACGGAGACATAATCACTCTTCCTCCAATCCACATCATTCTTCCCATCCAGGTTGAAGGCCTGTCCTACTATTCCTGGAGCAAATCCAGCACCGTTCATGAGCGTGCCGTCATGACCATTTCCCGTGGCGTCAATCGCATCTCCATCTGCTGGCCAGTAGGCCACCAAACCATCATTCAAATCAGCAGAGGCTATCTGAGTATTCACTGACACTGTCATAATCATTACACCTATTAGTACTGTAACCATTCTTTTCATAATTATTTACTCCCCCTTTCTAAAAAAGAAAAAATTAATGAAAGGTTCGGAGTTCCGCCTTTAGGCGGGCTTTTCTCTTCCGAATTCTTATTTTAAACCGCCTAAAGGCGGAACTCCGAACCTTTCATTTTACAATCCCATAACCGGCACAATTACCAGAATATGTTTTCCGGCTAATGCTTTTTTGTAAGCGTTCACAGGTTCAGGGTTCACCGTTCAGCTTTGAAACCCTTGAACCCGGAACCGTGAACGGTTACGGTATTTTGTTGGAATAGACATTACTTCAACCTTACCGCAGGCAATCGCTTAAGTTTCTTATTTTGAGGATCCACTTCAATACCAACGGATTCCAGAACCGTTACCCCAAGAATTGGTTCAACATTATCTTTTCCAAAAATGACTGTTGCCCCAACGCATTCACCCATAAATTCAATTTGAGCAACTCCTATATCCATGGCTTTTTCAGTTCCATCAGCAAGTTTGTAAGTTCGTTTCCCCCGGGGCTCAATCCCTATACTCTTGAGACGATTTCCGGGAACCATGCAATCGATGGAACCGGTATCTACCAAAAATAATCCTTCCCAGCATTGGTCAGTATTGCCTGGATTACAAACTTCCACAGTTACTTGTACTATTCCCATTCTCCCCATCCTTTCTCTGTTACAATTCAATTCAAATTATCATACAAATCCTAAACTTCAAATGCTCAAAATTCATCAAGTTAGGCCCTCCTGGCTAACTTGATGTATAGGAATTTCAATGTTTATAGATTCCCGCTAAAAGCATGCGGGAATCCAGGGGATAGGCAACTGCATTGCAATCGATTGACATATTTGAGCATTAAGAAAAGTTGCCGAAGAATCTAACTTGTGAATGGAAGTTGCAGAGTTATGGAAGAGCCTTCAGATTCCTTTGATTGTACTTTAATAGTCCCCTTATGATTTTCTATGATCCTGCAAACAGATGCCAGACCTAACCCCGTTCCATTTTTTTTAGTAGTATAAAACGGATCAAAGATACTATCTTTATTTTCTTTTTTGATTCCACACCCCGTATCAGACACCTGGATCATAGCGCACATATTGTTTTTATTATTAATTAATTTTGTGGATACTTTCAGTTCTCCTCCATTTGGCATAGCCTGTATGGAATTCAGGCAAAGGTTCCATAAAACTTGTTGAATCTGTTGAGAATCTATTTTTATAATTAAAGGGTTTTTTTCAAACCGGATGGAAACCAAAATTTTTTGATTATATTCGGGACTGTTTTTTAGCATCGAGAGAGTATCCTGAATTAAACTATTAATATCATACTCTGCTAACTTAACAGGGTGCGGATGGGCATAATCTAAAAATCGGGTTACGATGCTATTGAGCCTGTCTGTTTCTCTGACAACTATATCCATAAGATCCTTGCTTTCTTTTTCCGCCCATGGTTTTTGTTTCAAAACCTGGATGGAACCACTCATGGATGCCAATGGATTTCTGATTTCATGGGCAATCCCGGCAGCAACGCTGCCAATCGCTGCAAGCCGTTCCGCTTGAACCACCCTTTCTTCCATCTCTTTAAATTCGGTCATATCCTGAAAGACACAAATATATCCTTTTGTATTTCCCTCGTCATTTTTTAACGCGGAGATATTCATTCCCAAGTAAATTCTCTTATTATCTTTCCTGGTAAAAGTTCCTTCAAAACGATTTGGAAAGTTACTACCCGTTATTTCATGAATTTCCTGTAATCCAGGAAAATGAAAAATTTCAGAAAAGACCTTTCCTTTCATTTCAAAAAACGTGAATCCGGTGATTTTCGTGGCTGCATTATTAAAAGAGGAAATCCTTTTATCAATGCTAATTGTTAATAACCCGCTGCCCATGGACTCTACTACATTTTCATGAAAAGCGCGGAGTTCCTGGAGATGATCGCTCTTTTCGCTCAGTTCCTTCTTTGTTAACCGGAGTTTCTCAACTAAAAAACCGGTTAAAAGAGCCACTAAAAAAAAGGTGCAGATAGTGACAAATGTTATGTAAAAAACATAACTCCCTTCATTAGCAATATCAGACTTGGGATAAATATAGATCGGATGAATCAGGTTATAATATTCCAGGTCAATAAAAGTTCCAAAGCAAATGCTGGCTATAGACGCTATAAAATAAATACCGGGCCGATGATAGATTATCCCTGCGCTGATAATTGAAAGAGTGTATAAGAATGATAAAGGGCTTTCGATTCCACCGGTAACATAGATCACACCTGTTTCTACAAAAATATCGGCAGCAATCTGTAAATAACAAAACCGACGGAGGTTTTTAATCCGGGGTAGAATAATTGCGTATAACAAAGTGAGGAGGTAGGTAATTACTATTAATATGCTGATGGAGCCTAAATTTAATGTCCCCCCGATTTTACGATGGAAAATGATAACCGATCCAAGAAAAATGGTTATCACCATTACCCTGAGGAACATTAATGTCTTGACTCTAAAAAGGAGATCTTTATCAAAAGAAGGGGGAGGGGAAATAGTTTTCATTGGTTAGCCCCGATGTGGCATTAAAAATATATTATATTTCATATTAATACGTTATATTTTCCATAAACATCGGTTTAGAGGTCTATTATACTATTACACTATAAAACCTTCTTTTTTCAGGAAGAATTTTTATGCAATCTATTGAATTAAATGAAATAACAAACCTCAAAAAACAAATAACAAATAAATCTCAAAAACTAAAATTACAATGAATGAAACAAAGAAGCTTTGAATTGTTTAAGCTATTGGAATTTGTGATTTACGTTTCATATTGCGCCCGGCTGTGCTGGACGATGTTTCTTTCATGGATAACTTTTGGTTGTGGTTATGCCGCGCTATGGGGTATTTTATGCAATATTGTGATTAACCTAAGGCATCGGCCATCTTGAAAATCGGCAGGTACATGGCTATAACTATAAAACCAATAACCACTCCTAAGAAGACCATTAGAATTGGTTCAAGCAGTGCGGTAAGAGCATCGACAGCCGCATCAACTTCATCGTCATAAAAATCAGCTATTTTGTCCAGCATTGTATCCAACGCGCCTGTTTCCTCACCAACATCAATCATCTGGACAACCATTGGCGGAAATACTTTTGCTCGGGTTAACGGGGCGGAAAGAGTTTGCCCTTCTTTAATGCTTTCTATTGTTCCCAAAATAGCATTTTCTATTACTTTTTGTCCTGCGGTTCTGGCAGTAATATCCAGTGCCTGTATAATAGGCACGCCGCTGGATATTAAAGTCCCCAATGTCCTGGTGAACTTTGCCACGGCTACTTTTCTGATTAAAGGTCCAAAAACCGGTACTTTTAACACAGCGGTATCAACCATTACCCTTCCTTTTTCAGTATTATAAAACCGTTTAAAAATGAAAACAAATGCAATAATAAATCCTATCATATAGTGCGTATAATGCTGAAATATGCCGCTAACTCCCATAACTATAAGGGTAGGGCCAGGAAGGGTGCCGCCCATTCCAGTAAACATTTGCGCAAAAGTGGGGATAACAAAGATCATTAAAAAAGCCACAACAACTATGGCAATAACAACGATAGAGGCCGGATATACCATGGCAGACTTTACTTTGCCCTTGAGTTTCATTGCTTTTTCCCTATAGTCGGCCAACCTGACTAAAATAGTGTCCAAAATACCCCCAACCTCTCCCGCTTCAATCATATTGCTGTAAAGAGTATCAAATACTTTTGGATGCTTTCTTAGAGCGTCTGAAAAGGTGTCTCCTGACTCAACACTTTGCTTGATTTCGCCGATTGTTTTCCCAAAGGTTTTGTTCTCTGCCTGAGCGGCAAGCAGGCTGAGGCACTGGACAAGAGGGAGGCCGGCACTGATCATAACTGCAAACTGGCGGGTAAAAACGACAATATTTTTTTCAGTGACTTTTTCCGGAAAAAGAACAATTTCCTTCGGCTTCTTTTTGACTTTTAGATCAGTGAAACCCTGGCGGAATAAAAGGGCTTCAACGCTCTCTTTATCTTCCGCCTCGATTTCTCCATCAACCTCTTTACCACCTTTGGTAAGAGCAGTGTACTTAAATTCAGGCATCTAAATTATCTTCGGTATTAATTGAAAAAGAAGTGATAACTTTTTTAGCGCTTTCCAACTGCAAACCGATTTTGGCTAATTTCTCGGTAGTTATTTTAAGCCGCTCAACTAATGAGTTAACAATAGGACGCAAATTTTCCGGGAGTTGATTCAGCATTTCCACAAAAGATTTTTTATCAATAATGCCAATATTGGTCTCTCCAATTGCGGAAACAGTTGCTGTCCTCGTTGATGCTCCAATTAAGCCCATTTCTCCAAATACAGACCCTTTACCAAGTGTCCCGATTACAACCAGTTTGTTATCAATTTTTTTAACTATTTTCACTTTTCCGGAAAGAACTACATAGGCATTATTACTTGCTACCCCTTCAGTAACTATAACTTCGCCATCCTGAAACCTTCCTACGATAGGAACATTTTCCATGATTAAGTCTTTCCAAGGGCTACTAAAGTTTCTTTATATACTTTGTAGAAGGCATCATTTTCAGAGATAGTTTTTTTCAGTATAGAAGTAAGGTTATCCATATCTTTAAAGTTAATAACAACATTCACGCTTAAGGCAAAAGCCTGCATATTGTCCATAGTGCGGAAATCTTTTCCCAGTAAAACAACGAACATTTTTCTCCTGGTTGTCATTGGCAATGGTTGAATATATTTTAAAACATTATTTTTTTTAAGAGAGGAACCGGCAAAATCTTCTGATAGAATAACCAGGTCATATTGAGTAAATTTCATCCTGCCGATAGCTTCACTATCTGATGTAACTGTTTTTGGTTGGTAATCCATTTCTTTTAATAGAGAAACAATTTTTTTTTGATGTGCCGCATCACAAATCATTCCCCTTTTTGCTCCTTCCTCCAGAACCTCCAGTTCTTCATTTGCAAACTCACTGGGGTCCATAACCTTTACCAGCTCTTCTTGTTCCTCCGGGACTGTTTCTTTTTCTGCTGTTTCGGTTGTTTCCACTGGTGGCTCTTCAGTTTTTTTCTCTACAGGCTGGACTTTCTCCTTTTTTATACTTTTTCCTGCA
>CBDUII010000184.1:0-5692 GCA_965367285.1 uncultured bacterium | reverse complement strand
TAAAAGTTTGTGTAAAAGGAAGCGTTACAGTATTAGGTATAGTGCCCAATGCAGGCGTTACAGTAATTGTAGAAGAAGTAATTGTAACAGCTCCAGAGCCGCCCGCTCCAGCAGTATCAGTAGCAAGAACTCTTACAGTGCCGGCCGTAGTACCGGCCGTAAAAACTCCTGTTGAAACACCTATGCTTCCCAGGCTTGTATCACCTACAGACCATGTGTAAGATTCAGTACCACCCGTTGCAGTGAATGTCTGTGTGGCGCCTTTTACAAGGGTAACGGATGGAGGAACAACAGCAATAGCGGAAGTGGTGAAGATACCTGCCCCTGAAGGTCCTAATGGTCCTCCACTTGTCCCGCCAGTATCACAACCATAACAAATGATAGGTAGCTTGTCGCCCAGCGGTCCCACCGATCGTATTAGAACTTTTCTTCTTGTCTACTCATTCATTGTCAGTTCGCCATTTCCATTAAAAGCTTGCCAATACTATCGTAGCTGAGACGCTGACATTTTCTACCGTAGCTGTTACGGAAGCAACTCCAGCTTTAGTGCCGGTGGTAAAAGTCGTCACAGCCACTCCATTACTTGTTGTCAAAGAGGAACTGGCTAAAGTTCCAAGCGTTGCCGTTAAAGTTACAGGCACAGCATCAATAAACTCACCTGTCTCGCCCCATACCTCTACCTTGATAGTTGCCTGGCTTGATCCGTCAGCAAGCAGGGAACTATCCCCATAAACAGCAGATATGCCGACACTGTATCCTGAAACGCTTAAAGCCGAGGGACTTGATGCTTCGAATGGATTGCTCGCCTCTTGACACCCTTTCAGCGCAAAAGACACAATAATAATAGATAGAAATATAAAATTTATTTTCCAGTTTTTCATCGGTCTCTAAATTAAAATGGCCATAACAAATCCAATATTCTAATACCCCATCCCACTCTTTGTTTAGCAGCCAATACTACACTACCGCTATAAGTTATCCTGGCATTGGCTATTAATTTTGAATCAATGGTATTATCAAAAGCAATGTCTTCGGGTCTGATAATTCCAGACAATGTTAAATCTTGATCTTCATGGTTTAAAGAAACTTTTCTTTTCCCTTCAATTTTGAAATTTCCGTTAGGTAAGACCTGAATAATAATCGCGGCCAGCGTTGCTGTGAATTTGTCTTCCCGGGTTGTGGTTCCGGACCCTTTAAACTTGTTTTTGTTCGTGGTACTCATATTAGGATCAAAAGAACCTCCTAATCCAAAGAGATTTGTAAGACCTAAATGGCTTGGAAGACCAAACAGTCCGCTTGCTGATATTTCCGCAGAACTATCTTTAGAGGTATCGGTAGTAGCGCTCTTGGTAGCGCTTGAATTTTCGCTGATCAATATGGTTACAATATCCCCCACCTGTTTTGCCTTACTGTCCACAAAAAGCATATTATGGGAATTTTCACCCGGCCACAAAGAAGCTTCTGTGTATAGTTTTGATCCACCATATATTTTAACCGGTTCTTTCAATGAGGTCGTTAAAGTAGGAACTTTCTGAGAACAACCGAAAACATAAAAAGCTACTAACAAAACAAAAAAGCCTGTTTTTATTCTAATATTTTTCATCATCTTCCGTTCCTTCATTTCTTTTTACTTTTAAGACTTGAACTATTACTAAAAATCTACTTTAACCGTTGTGCTGTCTATTACTCTCGCGTAAATTATCTTTTTTGAATCAATATTTTTAACCTTGATGATTTCTCCTTTTTTACCGTTTTCCCTGGCAATACCTGGTATGGTAATTTTTAAAGTTTTGCTCTCTGCAAGAATAGTTACCTTGTCGCCCCTTGAAATATCTTCTGGAATTTCCAGGAGCGATTTTTTCAAAGGCTGTCCTGCCCTGATGTTTCTTGTTGCTTTTTTACCTATAACGTCATCTTCAGAATTATATATATTTGCTGACACCTTTGATTTCCACTGTCTTTCAATATAAACATCATTTCTGGAAATAATCTGGCCCCTTTTTAAGGAAACTTTTGTTAAAACAATGGGCATTAACACTTCGACAATCGGATTAATTTTTTTACGCTTCAATACCTTGCCGTTACGCTTGAATTCTAAAACCAGGGGCACTTTACCAATAAAACTGCTGTTTTCTTTTGCAATAATTTCTTGTTGGATTTCTCCGTCAGGCAGGACTATATCTCCCTTATAATCTATTTTAGTAACCTTTGCCTGATCCTTTTGCCAGGGCATATTTTTATAAATAAATTCTCGTATTGCTTTTTTTACTTCATCCTCTGAAATTCTGGTTAGCTTGTTTTTTATAGTTATCTTCTCCGGGAAAACAAATTTTACTTCTTTAAGATCAAATCCATTTCTTAAAAGGGCTTTTTTAATAAGGTTTTTCCCCATAATTATTGATCTATTCAGTGCAGGAGCGGAAGCAAGGACTATAGATTGAACTGTTTTCACAACGTCAGGTTCATCCCCTGTTATCCGTGCAATATCGCCTAGCCGTACTTTATGAGATTTCACTAAGGTGAAAGACTGAACATTTATTTCCAGAAGACCGTTTCCCATGCACACCGTGTTTAATGCAAAAAGCGCAATAAAAATTTGTAAACTGAATACGAGATAAAGTTTTTTCATTTTAATTTTCGTCCTTAAATTATCGTTTTAAATTATTAGCGGTTTGCAGCATTTCATCCGCTGTCTGGATCGCCTTTGAATTTATTTCATAGGCTCTCTGAGCAGTAATTAAATTTACAAGTTCTTCCACCACACTGACGTTAGAAAGCTCCAGGAAGCCCTGCTGGGTTGTTCCTCTTTCATCAATTCCGGGATTTCCGGTAGTTGGTGATCCGGAAGCATCTGTTTCCAGAGCGATATTTTTACCGACTGACTGTAATCCTGCAGGATTGACAAATGTGGCAAGCTGAATGGTGCCCACCGTAGATGGCGCTGTGGTTCCCGGCTGCGTGATGGAAACCCCGCCCTGAGAATCTATAGAAATTATTAATGCGTCAGAAGGAATGGTGATTGCCGGTTCAATAGGGTAACCGTCGGAAGTAACGATTTGCCCTGTATTATCAAGTTTAAATGACCCTGCTCTCGTATATCCTATTGTTCCATCCGGTAGTGTAACCTGAAAAAACCCTCTTCCTTCAATTGCTATATCTAATTCACTTTGTGTCTGAACAAAATCTCCCTGCAAAAATATTTTCTGGATTGCCGCCGGTTTGACGCCCAGCCCTAATTGCATACCGGTCGGCACTTGATTGCCTGCCTCAGTAAGCGTTCCTACCAGGCGCAGGTTTTGGTACAGCAAATCCTGAAAGTCAGCTCTGCTTCTTTTAAAACCGTTAGTATTTACGTTTGCCAGGTTGTTAGATATAACGCTGATATTTAAATCCTGAGCGTGCATTCCTGTGGCAGCTGTATAAAGCGATCTAATCATTGATTGTTCCTCCTCCTAAAAAAATAATAAATTATCCAAATCTACCTAAATCTGTAGCCGCTCTTTCGTTAACGGAATCAATTGTATTAATTACTTTCTGGTATGCTTCATAACTACGCAGTACTTCAATCATTTTCGTCATCTCTTTGACCGCAGTAACATTAGATGACTCAATAGCCCCTTGTTTTACAGAAAAATTGTCAGCCACAATTTCTTCAACGTCCGTACCGGTGAGCATAAATAAACCATTTCCTATTTTAATAAGTTTTTCGGGATCGTCGAATTTAACAATTCTTAGTTCCCCAACTGCTTCATTGGCAAGTCCGTCTCCTAAAGAAATCTTTCCCTGGGCATCAATTGAAATAATATTACCGGCTCCTTGAATTGTGATTGGTCCTCCTGCCCCAAGCACGGGGTCGCCATCATGGGTTACCAGAATACTCTCATTATTTAATCTAAAGTTTCCCTGTCTTGTGTAGCGAACACCATCTTTTGTCTGTATCGCAAAAAAACCTTCTCCGTCCAGAGCAACATCTAATGGATTCCCTGTTACACGAATACCGCCCTGGGAAAAATCCGTCTTTAATTCTGCAATGCCAGTATAAGAGGCGTATTTTTTTGAATTATGTTCGCCGGATTTTGAAGCTGAAGGAGTGCTTTCTGTAATACCAGGGAAAGGAGCTAATAACTCTTTAAAGGCCAGAGTATCCCTTTTATATCCGATAGTATTTACATTTGCCAGATTATTAGAAATTACTTCCAGACTTTTTTCCTGCTTGAATCCGCCGGAAGCTGCAATATAAATTCCCTCGAACAAAATATTTCTCCCTCTTACTAATTAAAGACAGTAACCACAGATTACACAAATTTCACTGATTATATTAAAAAAATAATAAATGCTCCTTTTCTCGTTCCCAAGTGCCAGCTTGAGAACTATAGTAGAAAATCTGTGCCATCTGCGTAATCTGTGGTTTCAAAGTGTCAAATTTTTGGTGGTATCTTTTTAAGTGTTACGTAAAGCAAGAGTAATGCCAGAAAATCCAATTTCAGAAGTGTAAACAGGGGGAAATAAGGAGTAATATCAATGTTTTCAAAGTAATAGCTTGTTTTATTGATTTTTTTTAATCAGGTTTTAAAAGTATTAAAAAATAGGAAAGGAATTTTTTGCTTTATATTAACAGGTAGATTTTTCCTTTAACGGGGTTCTATGAGTTTGTTTACATTTATTATTTAAAGAATAGACAAAGGCGAGAATTTCCGCTACGACTTTGTAGGCAGACTGGGGGATTTCCTGGTTGAGGTCTAATTGATATAAAATTTGAACAAGATCGGGATCATCTTTGATAGGGATATTATGTTTGCGGGCTAATTCGATAATTTTTTTTGCGACTTCACCGTAACCTTTTGCCGCTATCTTTGGAACCGGAGTTTCAGGAGGAGAGTATTTTAGAGCAACTGCTGACTGCCGTCTTGCTTTTTTTCTTTTAGATTTCATGGGTTGAAATTAAATGAGCAGGATGCTTTTTCAGCGGATTATATCAGAAAAATCTTTAGCTGTCATATTAGGGTTAAGAAATTCTAAGTTAAAGACACTTCTAATCAATTAATGAGCTCCTTTTTAATATGTTACAATTAGGCGATTCAACTAACCATTCTTTGAGAAAAGCATATTGAAAATACTTGAGAAAGATCGAAAATTACAAAATGTTTCAAAGAAGATTTCTGTCCCTTATAAAGCATGGTGTGTATTGATAATTATCGTGCTTGCAGCGGGAGGGATTCGTTATCGATCAATTGATGTGCCTTTAGAACGCGATGAGGGCGAATATGCCTATGCCGGACAGCTTATCCGCGATGGGATCCCACCTTACGAGCAAGTTTATAACATGAAACTTCCGGGGATATATGTTGCTTACTCTTTATTGTTATCCGTTTTCGGAGAAACACACACTGGTATTCATATCGGACTTATTGTGATCAATGCCATAACGATAGTGTTAATTTTTCTGTTATCTCTACTTCTTATGAAGACACCTGGGGCTCTTGTTGCCGCGGCCAGCTTTGCTTTGCTCTCTCCCAATCCATCTGTGCACGGCATCTTCGCGAATGCCGAACATTTTGTGATTCTATTTGCAGTTGGAGGAATCTGTTTTTTGTTACAGGAGTATGAGGAACATCGATTACTACCATTTTTTTTACTTGCTTTATTGTTTGGAATTGGTATTTGGATGAAACTTCATGGTACTGAGTTGTGG
>CBDUII010000183.1:0-5721 GCA_965367285.1 uncultured bacterium | reverse complement strand
TCAATTTTTTCGACGTAGAACGTCGGGGAATTAAACCCACTGTGTGGGATTAAAGTTCTTGACGCAAACAGCATTGTCACAGGTAAAGATTTCCTTAATAAAATATGGGACATTATTCTTTCTGTTCCTCTTGGAATTGCAATTATCACAGAAGAGATAGGCTCCTCTACTATGTCCAATATCTTTTATGAAATTGGGCTCATGCAGGCGGTTGGAAAAGAAACTTTGATTATAAAAACTAAAGAAAGCAAAGTGCCGTCGGATTTTGTAAGAACCGAATATATTGAATACAACAGGAAATTTAAAATTAAAATAAACAAGTTTGTGGATAAATTGTTTGGACAGGCAGAACATTACGGTATAATTGCAGATGAACTAAAGCAGAATCCTTTGCTTGCTATCGATTACCTGAGAAGGGCTTATCTTATATCGGCTGATAGGAAATATAAAACCACAGCGCAAGGTATTTTTAATAAGTCTACTTTTGATAAGCAATCAGAAGACGGTATCAAGTGTTTTCTAACATCATAAGGTTTGTATATTTCTCAGGTTTATTTCCTTTCTTCCCGCTTTCCTTATATTATATTCTTATCAGAAAAACATGAATCCAGGGACTCATTATGCATACAAACTTCAGTTATACAACCGGAACCTATGCCGCGGCGGCGGCTAAAGCAGCCGTGAAAAATCTGTTAGGTGAAAACCGTTCAGGAAATGTAGAAATAAAGTTACCCACCAATGAAAAAGCGGTAATTCCAGTAAATCATACAAAACAAAAGAAAAATTGCGCCGAGTGCAGTGTAACGAAAAAATCCATAGAAGAAGCTGATGTTACAAATAATATGGAGATAATTGCGCGGGTATCTTTCAGAGAAGATGATCAAATAATTATAGATGGAGGGGAAGGAGTTGGACGCATCACAAAACCGGGATTACAGCTTCCGGCGGGAGAGGCGGCCATAAATCCAGTTCCAAGGAAAATGATTATTTCAGCCTTAAAAGAGCTGACCGACAGGGGCGTCAATGTTCTTATCTCTGTCCCTGATGGAGAAGAAATTGCCGCTAAAACAACTAACGCAAGGCTTGGCATTATCGGTGGAATATCGATTATCGGTACGACAGGCATTATGAAGCGTAAGTCGCACTCCTCTTTTAAGCAAACCATTCTTGAACAATTAAAATTCTGTGAAAAAAATGAATCTACCGAAGTAATTATTACACCCGGAAATATAAGTGAACAGGCAATGCAAAAACATTTCAAAGGTAAGTTTCAGGATCATCAAATAGTGCAATCCGGAGATTATTTAGGGTTCACATTAAAAAATGCCTTTAAAATGAAATTTTCCATGGTTCTTGCCGGGCATCCAGGAAAATTAGCAAAAGTATTGTCAGGACATTTTCAAACTCACCACTTAAAATCTCCTGCAGCGAACAAAGCTGTTGTGAATTTTTTTAAAAATAAGATCGAGGATGCCATTTTAAACGAACTGAAAGAGTCTCCCACTGTAGAAGGAATGATTCATATCCTGAAAAAAAATGATGAAATGGAATTGTTTAATGGCCTTGCCAAGACCATAGAGAAAAATATACAGTCTTATTTGAAAACAGATTTACCTATCCCAACACTTCTTTTCAATATGAATAAAGAATTAGTTGGCAAATCAAATTCAGGAGCAAAATGGGTAGAGTCAATCTATTTGGGAAGCAAGGAATTATTGACTTCTGAATTAGGCTGTGTTTGAATAAAGGAATCTGTAAACCTTATGCTTCAACGCGGAGCCTTTGGAGGGATAAACTCATTCATCAGAGAGGGGTAGGATTTCGTAATGCACAAAAAGATGGTTCTATTTTGGGTGATGCTGGTTTTTGTTTTTATTGGATGCAAGGATAATTCTAAAGTTAGCCATACGGCAACTCCCAGCACAAAGTCTCAAGAAACTGCAGCAGTTGTAAAACCAGATGAACCTGTAAATCTGCAAATTCCGGCAGAAGAACGTTCTGGTATTATCCTTACAATTATGGATTCAGCTGGCTATACTTACATGGAAGTTCAGGAAAATGGCGAAAAGGTATGGGTTGCTGTGCCGCAAACTGCGGTTAAAGTGGGAGATCAGCTAAGGTTTCCTAACGGGTCGATGATGAGTCAATTTCACAGCAAGACTCTAAACCGTACTTTTGATAAAATATTATTTGTTTCCAGAGTTAGTACGCCTTCTTCCAGCACAGCGTCTGGAAAAAGATCCCCCTTCGTCAAATCTGATAAAGGATATTCAACAAACGCTGGAAATCAAACTGGAATTCCCGCGCCAAAAGTAGTACCACCTCCTGATTTGGGTTCTATTGCCAAAATTGAAGGGGGTTATACCGTGGAGGAGCTGTTTTCCAAAAAAAAGGAACTGAACGGAAAAGAAGTAAAGGTTCGAGGAAAAGTGGTTAAAGTTATGTTAGGAGTTATGGGGAAAAACTGGGTTCATATCCAGGATGGTAGTGGCGCTGAAGGCACGAATGATATTATCTTCACATCCGGAACAGAAACAGCTCAAGTGGGATCACTTGTTGTGGCTCAGGGAATGCTGGCTGCTGATAAAGATTTTGGTGCAGGATATCTTTATTCTGCTATTGTTGAAAACTCAACTTTCATAAAATAACTTTCCCTTTATGAAAGTTGTACGGCTCTATTTAAGAATCCCTGCAGCAAGCTGCGGGGAATACGCTTACTAAGTGCTTTAAGTACTTTCCAATGCTTCTCCTTAAAACTTTCTCATCGTTTTTCAGAGTAGTTTTTTTTGTTCAAGATTGAATATACTCTTATTCATCTTCTTCATCTCTTTCTCCTTTCTTTCTTTTAAAATTTAACACCTTATTTTAACAGTCCATTTGTTATATTCCATCTTAAGTATTACAATATAGAGTTGGAGAGTAAAAAATGATTGACTCTATCTTTCTTTGCTGGATAAAATGGAATATCTATTCAAAAAAAGAACTATTAATGATAAAAAAACAGCTAATATAAATGACCGCCGTCCCGGAAATTCAGAAAGAGCTACAGCAAATTGATGAAGAAGTTTGCTCCAACAGAGAAGGATTTAGATCGTTTTTATTATGGATGATTCAGCAGAAATGGTATAAAATTGTTTAACAACCAATAAATAAACTATTATAGAGTAATGTGTTATGAGTTTATCCGCCCTTTCTCAAATTGAATTGAAAAGAAGATCAATCAATTATCTCTATCACAGGATGAGCTGAATGAGTTTATTTTCTATTGACAGAAACATAGTAATTCAATATATTATATGTATTAAATGCAGATATTTTGGAGAATTGTTATGAGAACAACGCTTGATTTACCGGAAAATCTCTTAGAGGAAGCGATGAAAATGGCTAAAACCAAATCAAAGACGAGCACCATTATTCTTTCCCTCCAGGAGCTGATCAACAAAAAACGGATCGAGCAACTCAGAAAATTGAAGGGAAAGCTTGACTTGAATATTGACCTTAATACTTTACGCAGAAATCGGCTGAGAAAATGAGCTTTGTTCTGGTAGACAGCTCGGTATGGGTTGATTTTTTCAGAGACAGCTCGTCTCCCCATAGGAACTTGCGCTGGATCATATGCTGGAACAAGGCATGGTATGCACAGCTTCTCTAATCAAGGCCGAGATCATACCTTCCGCTCTCAACAAAAAAGACTTTAACCGTCTCAGTGAATTATTTCAAGCGCTTCCGGTATTAAAAGAACCTGAAAATTATTGGAATGAAATCATTTTTGCTCAATTTACTTTGAAGCAAAAAGGGATTCATGGAATTGGAATCCCCGACCTAATGATCGCTATCCTTGCCAGGACTCACGAGAAAGAAATTTTCACCAAAGATCGTCACTTTGATCTCATGAAAAAACCATTGGGTTTAAAATTCTTTGGTCCATTTTCCTGATACATTTTTGGAAACTCGGAAGTCGGAAACAGGACTAATAGAATTTTATTTTAGACAGGATAATTATTAGATTAACAATTGATCATTGATTTTCCTGTTATCTGTCTAAATTTTTTTAATGGGTAAGCTGCTACAAAAATGGACAAGCAAATAACAATCATCGGATGCGGACCGGGCGCGCCTGATTTGATAACGATAAAAGGGAAAAAGGCTATTGACAAAGCTGATGTGGTCATAGGATCAAAACGATTGATAGATGTTTTTTTTTTGATTTCTTCCCGAATACCTCTGATTCTTAATAATAACTATAAGTAGATATTGTAAGAATCAGTTCAATTATTTCAACAAAATAAAAAAATTGTTTTTTTAGTTTCCGGAGATCCTTTGTTTTATAGTTTCGGTAAATCTATTTTAGATAAGTTTGATCAGGATAACTGTGAAGTAATTCCGGGTATTAGTTCTGTCCAATATGCGTTTTCCAAATTAAAAGAAAGCTGGAAAGAATATAGAACTTTTACTTTGCATGGAAGCAGTGATATTGAAATTCAAAAAATATTCGATGAAAATAATAAATTTGTCCTCTTGTTAGACTCTGAAAATAATTTAAAAATGATAAAGATCAAACTTAAACCGAGAATTGCTTCCAAATACAAATTTTGTGTTGTTTCCAACCTGTCTTTGCCTAATCAAAAGATTTTAGATATATCATTTGAGGATTTTGGTACGGTCGAAGAAGAATCATTAAGTATTTTGATTGTCACTCTAATTTTGGATTAAAATAAAACACAGAGATGCAAGACTACAACCAAAATGAATTTACCACAGAGTACGCAAAGATCGCAGAGAAATTTTTTCCCTCTGCACTGCAAACTTGTAAAACTGTGTTTTTTTAGCACAATTTCTTATTAGCAGATTGGGCGGTAGCCCATTTGGTTGTGGCCCTGGCCACCCTGTGTACTCAGCGTTCTCTGCGGTTAAAAAGATATTTAAGTCAGTATAACAATGAGCAAAAGCAACAAATCCATATTTTATGGCGTTGGGGTAGGGCCGGGGGATCCGGAACTCTTAACTTTAAAAGCAGTCAGTATTCTTAACAAAGTGGACACTATCTTTGCCCCGAAGGCAAAAAACAAGGATGACAGCCTCGCAAGAGAAATCATTGAAAACGTCATTGATAAAGAAAAAGATTTTATTGAGCTGGAATTCCCCATGACGAAAGACAAAGGGGAATTGGAAAAGCGGTATAAAAATTCCGCTCAAACCATCATTCAAAAAATCATCAGCGGAAAACAGGTGGCATACCTGACAATTGGAGACCCGCTGTTATACAGCACTTACATATACTTGCTGGCAGCTTTGAAAGAAATAGCTCCGGATCTGGTAATTGAAACCATTCCGGGCATTTCAGCATACAGCGCGGTGGCCGCCAAATTCAGTTACTCCATGGCTGAAAAAAACGAAAAGATTTGTATATGTCCGGTCCCGGATGATCTCAATGATTTAAAAAAAACAATTATGGATCATGATACTATTGTTATTATGAAAGTCGCTAAAAAACTGCCGGAAGTTGTTAAACTTCTCCAGGAAATGGGCCTTGCTCAAAACACCATATTTGGAAGCCATGTGGGAATGGCAGGAGAAAAACTTATAAAGGGTTTTGCAAACGCTTCATCGCTGTCCGAAAAAGAAGGTTATCTTTGTACTATAATTTTCAGGAAAAGATAACTTCATTGGAATTTGATTTTTTTATTTTTTTTTTTTTATCCTTTTTTGTGTATAATTAAA
>CBDUII010000182.1:0-5811 GCA_965367285.1 uncultured bacterium | reverse complement strand
AGCCTCACCATAAATTTGAAGGTCAACTGTTTTCCCGAATGTACCGGACATATCGTGAACCAGGCGCAGCATACTCCGAAACAGGCCTGAAACAGGAATCATCCGTATAATCATAGCCGTTTCCTGCAGTTCCCTAACAATTTTGTTCATATGCTGAACTGCCTTGTTAAAATTTTCCAGTTCCAGGTCTTTCACATCCGGGTTGTGTACTATCATGTTTTCAGCAATAACCATTTCACCAATAACGTTAATCAGGTGATCCAGCTTTCCCAGGTCGACCCGTATATCCTGCTTTATTATGGGTTGTTTGGCTTTTCCGCTGATATCTTCAGTTTTTGCTTTAGGTTTGGTTCCCTCTTGTTTTCTAATAGCTGCTTCAATCCTTTCCGGAGTAGTTACACCTTTATCGACCAGGATTTCACCAAAAGGCTTTTGTTGCTTTTTCAATGCCTCATCCACATCAGCGACTGTTGCAATACCCTTTTCAACGAGAATCTCACCTATAGGCTTACGCTGAGATTCCAGTACCGACTCTACATCAGTAGCAGATACTTCTCCATCTTTAACAAGGATTTCGCCCAAGCGATTAGAAGTTTCTGTACTGTCTCTGGGTACCCAGCCTTTTGGTAGTATTCCATCTAACAGGTTAATATAGATACCCAGACCGCTGATATTTCCATTACCTCCCTGAGCAATATCTTCGACAGCCGCATGTAATACATCGACGAGCTGCAACAGCATTTTGGCCGGATTACTATTGCCAAAACTAATACCTTCTCTTGCAGCCTCTAAAACAGTTTCCATTTTATGGCTTAGCTGTTCCATGTCCGCAAAACCATAAAACCCGCAATTTCCTTTAAAGCTGTGAATATTTCGGAATAAACCGCCTATAACATCCAAATCTTTTGGTGATTTGAGCCAGGTCAGCAGCCCTTGTTCTACTCTTTGCAAAAGGTCGTCTGTCTCAATCACAAAGCGATCTATCATTTTTTTAGTGATTTTTAGTTCAAATTCCGGCTCGGCAGCCTCTGGGCCGGGTTTTTCAAGTTGAGGAACCTGCGCGTCTTCTTTTATGGCTTGTTCCAACTTGGAGGCTATAGCTTCGGCCTGATCTTCCAGTTCCTTATCATCCGGGTTATGTTCAAGATGGTCTAATGCATTTTTAATAAAGTCACAGGTTTGACATAAAAGATTGATATGTTCAGGGTCTTTCACAGAGATTTTGCCTGAACGAATCTGATCGAGGAGGTTTTCGGCGGCATGGGTGACGTTTGCTAAATTATCCAGCCCCATAAAACCAGCGCCCCCTTTTATGGAATGAAAAAGCCGGAAAATGGAATTTAGTACCTGCTCATCCCCTTTTTGTCCAAGCTCAATTATAGAGGGTTCCAGTTGCTCAAGCAGTTCGTGGCTCTCTTGAACAAATTCTTGAATAACTTCCTGCTGTTCACTTGAAATATTATCTGCCATAATATTTAATCCGGTTCATCAGGAATAGGTTCATCCAAAAAGTCATCGGAAATAGTGTCTTCATCTGCTTTATTGTCTGACAAACCTTTTTCGTAACTTGTTTCGTTATAAAGACTGTCATTTAATCCGGAAGAAATGCAGTCCCCGCATAAATTCATTGCAGCTCCACCCACAAGAGGTTGGTACTTGGTACCACATTCGGAGCACCTCCGCAAACCCATTTTTTTGAACCTCCTTAAATGGTAAAAGATCAATTATTACTACTATTTTGTTTTAAAAGCAACCTGTGTTTCTCTAAAATATTTTTCAATCCCTTCTAAAATGAAATAGGCCAGTCTTTCCCGGTACCTGCTTGATCTGGATCTATTTCCTTATTTAGGATTAGTAATACAATATGTTTCCACTAAGACACTGGGCATATTGGCTCCGTACAGCACATAAAAAGGCCCGCCCTTCGCGTGTAAATCTTTTACTCCCTTGAATTTTTTTCTCATACCTCTGATCAAATTGTTTTGGATAATTCCGGCCAATTGGCTTGATTCATTCATTTTAGTATTGGCGACCATATCAGCAAGAATATATTGGATGTCATCCCGGATATTGAAAAGCGGGACTTTATTTTCTCTTGCGGCAGTTTCTAAGGCTCGCTCGCTTTTGGCAAAATCAAGATAGTATGTTTCTATCCCTGAAGCATCTTTACGTTTGCTGGCATTTGCGTGGATGGAAATAAAAATATCGGCTTTTTTAGCGTTTGCAATAGCTGTTCTTTCTTCTAATGGAATGAATACATCCTTATTACGAGTAAGAATGACTTTATAACCAAACTTTTTTTTAATTATTTTTTTTAATTTAATGGCAATATCAAGAACCACATCTTTTTCTAAAAGTCCCCTTACTCCTTTCGCTCCACGATCCTTACCCCCATGTCCCGGATCAATAACAATGATCTTTTTTGCTATTATCCGGCTGGGCGCCCGTGGGTTATAAAATGAAGATAGTTCCTTAAGTCTTTCGACTGCCGGCTTATACATATCTCCCTTTGAAAATTTCTTAGTTACTTTCGTATAAGCTTTTTTGGCGTCAGAGTATTTTTTTAAGTCATAAAAGTAGATATCCCCTATACGAAACATCGCGTCATCTGCCAGGTTGCTGCTTGAATATTTTTTGACAACCATACTGTAGTGTTGAATAGACGAATTCAGGTCTTTCCTCTTGCCAAACTGTTTAAAGGAATCGTAGTAAAGTATTCCAGCAGTGAAAAGAGCGTTATCAGCAAATGAACTGCCGGGAAACTGCCGGTAAACCGAGAGGAAATTGTTTATATTTTTTGTCCAGTTGGATTTAATCGCTTGTTTTCTCTTAGAGCCTTTCAAGGAGTAATAGTTGTTCCTGGCGTTATTGTATAGAGTTTCCGCTGTTTCTTTCGCATAGGCTAAGGATGGAAAATATGAAAGAGAAAAGAAAAATATTATGGGGAAAATGTAAGAAAAAACAGCATTCATCATAGCAGAAAATATAGCACTCATTATAAAAAACGTCAAGAAGATGAAGTTGCGAAATGACAATTATAAAGGTTTGATTAAGCCAGTAATTTCACAAGTTAGATTCCCGCTTTTGCTGGAGTGACAAAAGACGAATGCGGGAATGACTCTTCCGTGCCTGTCATTCCCGAAACCACAACATGTCATTCCCGCACGCTCCCCGATAAAAGTGCGCGAGGACAAGTTTTAGCGGGAATCTATAAACATTGGAATTCCTATACATCAAGTTAAGATTTCTCCCGTTGGTCGGAAATGACACGTCGATGAAGAGTAGTTACAGCAAATTTACGTAATCGTATTTACGAATTAGTATACTTATGAAAGTTTTAGGTTTTGCGGATTAAATACTCGAAGGTTTCAATCGTTTCAGTTCCGAACCAATTACGGGCACCTACAACTCGAGTTATTATACGGCCTGACTTATCAATAATAAAAGAAGATGGAAGCGCGCGAACCATATAAATCCTCTGGATACGCCCGTCCGGGGAAAGAAGAATCGGAAAAGTAAGTTCCAGTTCTTTTACAAATGGCTTAACAACTGGTTCTCCCTGGTGGTCAATGCTGACTGCAAGTATGACAAGATCTTCTTTTTTAAATTTGCGATAAAGCTTTTCCATATCCGGCATTTCAATTCGGCACGGGCCACACCATGTTGCCCATATATTCAAAAATACTACTTTGCCTCTGAACTGAGAAAGGGAAACAGATTTGCCATTCATATCAGGAAAGGTAAAATCTGGAGCCATAAATCCTTCTTGAGGAGCAATTTCTTCAGATAATGATTCTGCTTGTTTCTTATTATTGTTTGTTGACGACTGACTTTTTGTGGACTCATCCTTGGAAAAGATAGCAAGCGCATTTTCGTGCTTCATAAAGAAACCGCTAGCAAGTAAAAATAATATAAAAGCGCCAAATGAATAAAAAGCAACTTTATGCCGGGAATTTAACATAGCTTATTTCATAATATTATCTTAGTAAAAAAACCGTTCAAGCCGTTGAGCACTGAAAAGTAAAAGGCCGTAAAAGTCAATTTTTTCCCCGTTCCGTGCGGCAGCGGCTGAGATTTGCTTCAAGGGAAGCGACGTGAAGCCTTATTATATACATAACAACAAAGGCAACTAAAAACGCAATTATAGATACCCTGAGGGTCAGCATCATTTCAGGAGCCAGGCCTGAATTTTTCCCGCCGCCTGTTACCACCGGATGCATAATCTTTCCCCACAGCTTTATGGAGTAATGAACAAGGGGAACGTCAATAAAGCCGATAATTCCGTATACCGAAGCATAACGCGCTGTGGTAACAGGGTTTTCCATTACATGCCGCAAGATCAGGTAGCCGACATAAATAACCAGAAGAACCAGCGCCATAGTCAGACGAGGTTCCCATATCCACCATGCTCCCCACCTCTGTTTTCCCCAAATCATACCTGTTATGATCATGAGAGCGCAAAAATGAACACCCAGGTCGGCGCCCACTTTTGCCCATCTATCGAAACGCAGGTCCCGTTTCCACAAATAAAGTATACTGCCGACAAAGGTAATAAAAAAACCAAGGTAAGACATAAAAGCAGCCGCCACATGGAAATAAATAATGCGGTATGTCGGAGGCTCACCTTTCGCGTCCGGCGACCAGACAAGAGCCATGTAAAGCGCAATTGAAATGAAAAGAAGAGCAAGCCCGATTAATCCGAGCCGCGCTTTGGAGCTGTCTAATTTGGATATCGATTTTTGATCGTTGCTCAAACATCCGGCTTCTTTCACAAGATGTCCGCATTTCAAGTTTACCCGCACTATATACCCAATCATCATAAGGAGTAAAAAACCATAAGCGGACAAAAGATAATTCATATCAATCTTCTAAAGTATATTCAAAAAGCAAAAAAGAAACCGCGATAAATATAATATCAAAGGCTATAAGCAGTTTCAACCATGACATAATGTCCGCTATTTGTTTTCCGTACAATAAAGCCCCGGTGGATTGCACTGCCGCAATAACAACCGGCAAAATCAGCGGATATAATAGAATGGGCAGCATGTAGTTTAATTTTACTGAAGCGACTGACATTGCGGAAAGCAATGTTCCGCATGCCGTAAACTCCAATGTTCCCAAAAATGTGATAAGAAGTATTCCTGGCATGTTTTGAATAGGCAAATTAAAAAAAACGATAAAAACAGGAAAGATAAATATTTCCATAATGACCATAAAGATGAAATTGCCGATCATTTTACCGAAGTAAATTGCGCTTCGGTCTATTGGCATGGACATTATCCCAAGAATACAATCATTTTCTTTTTCATTTAAAAAGGAGCGATTCAAGCCAATAGTTCCTGCGAAAATAATTGCTATCCACAAAACTCCCGGGGCAACATCAATGGCTTTTACTTTGCCGAGGTGAATGGAGAAAATAAAAATAATCAATATTAGAACCGCCAGCATGAACATAGAGATCAACATTTCCATTGTTCTGAATTCAGATAGGGTATCTTTCCACACAATGGCGCTAACATAATTAAAGTATTTTTTCATATTGTAAAAATTCAGACAGGACAACAGGATAAACAAGAAATGGTTCGACAAGCTCACCATGACAATAATTGTCAGGCTGAGCCTGTCGAAGCCCAGTCTACCCTGCTTATCCTGTCAAAAAATTAGCCGGCCAAGCAATTACCTGCTTTTTTCAACACAATCACAATAGACCTGTTCAAACTCTTCCAAACTTATTTCAGTCATGCGCTTCTGAAAAACACTTCTTACGTAAACAATAATTACTACCTGATCGCAAATTTTCCAAACCTTTCT
>CBDUII010000181.1:0-5838 GCA_965367285.1 uncultured bacterium | reverse complement strand
AATTCCCGTGACCGGACTTACACCGGCAAGATATGCAGCCCTATGGGCTGCGGACGAAGAACACGAAAATCACAAAGGAAAAATTTTTTGTGTTATGTGCCACGCACCTTTAAAGTCTGTATTGTTTCAGAACTTAAAAGCATGATTGCATGAGCAAGCGCTTTTGAGGCGCATGGCACACTCATCCCATCGTTTTAGCGCCTTTGTGGCTTCGTTGGTTTTCCTCTATCATTCATTTAATTCCCAGCGACCCAGTGGAAATCATGTTAGGCAAGACAGCCGCGCAATCTGATAAGATAAAACTCCGTGACGGTTATTGCCCTGGTTATGTTTTCATTCCCCTGCTAACCGATTTGGTATATGTATGGATTGACCCGCGGATAAAGTATGAGTAAAAATCATTCGTGTCTTTGTGACTTGGTGGCTAATCTATGCGCCTTTCATTATGCTGCATTTTTAAATACCCTTTCTATAAATTGTAAAAAAAGATAGCATTATTTAATAATATGTCAAAGATAAAAGTAAACCCTTTCGTTTATTTCAATCATCATATACTATCATCGAAATTTTATGAGGTAAACAAATAAAAAAAATTTAAAGGAGGATAGAAATGGCAAAAAAGCGTACATTTTTTAAAGCTGTGCAAAAGAGAATAGATCTCAAAGAAACCAATGCAACAGAAAAAGCAGACATCCAGGGAATAAAAAAGCAGCATTTAAAATCAAAGAATATATGCAGGGTTACCTTCAGGCTTCCAATGAGGGCTGCCCCAACCGCAAAAAAAGTAAGCCTTGTGGGAGAGTTCAACAACTGGAATAAAGAAACCCATGTCATGAAAAAAATTAGCAGAGGCGATTTTACTGCTACTCTCGAACTTGAGCTCGGAAAAGAATATCAGTTTCGATACTTCATCGATAATTCCAAGTGGGAAAATGATGCAAATGCAGACAAATATGTGCCCACCCCATTCGGAAGTATCAACTCCGTTGTTATCTTATGAAAAATAGCTAAAAAAAATCCTTTGAAAATTATGCGAAGTTTATATTATAGTAATTGAAAGAAGATATAATATAACGAAATTTTCTAATAATACGATGCTATAATGACTTCAGCAAATAGGATTTTGATCGTTGACGCGGATAAAGAATCCAGAGACACCCTATCGACACATTTTGAAAAAGTAGGCTGGGTTGTTTCTACAGCCAAGGATGGCAGGCAGGCAACTCAGGTTATCAATAGAGATCATCCTCATATCATACTTATGGATATAGTACTGCCGGTTCGGGATGGCATTACTACCTGCAGCCTCATCAGAAAGGATATTTCAATATCCCATTATTTTCCAATTATTATGATGACCGCCTCTCCTGATAGAAAACAAATTGTAAGGGCCATTGACGCGGGCTGTGATGACTTTATTGTAAAACCTTTTAAATTTGACGCGTTATTCAATAAAGTGAAAGAGCTGGTTGAATTCCAGCGCAAGAAGAAAAAGGAAGAAAAAAGCCCGGATGATCGAGCAGTAAAAAAAGAGGCTGAAATTATTGTCTATTCCAGGAAAATGGTTGAAAAGGCTTTTTCAAACGCCATGCATGGTAAATTGGTTAACTATCCAGTTATTAAAAGCACCACTAATAAAATGGTAGAGATTATCCACAAAGAAAATACTCTACCGCTGGCTTTCAAGATGAGATCCTACAGTGATTACACATATGTACACTCAGTCAATGTGGCCTCTTTATGCATGTCATTTGCCTATCATCTTAAATGGAATGATTCAGATTTGCAGATATTAGGAGAGGGAGGTTTTTTACATGATATAGGAAAGACACAGGTGAGTTTAAAAATTTTACTGAAACCGGATAAACTGACTGATGAAGAATTTGTTGAAATGAAAAAACATCCGGAGCAGGGCAAGGTAATAGCTGCTAAACAAAATATTGATCCTGAAATAATGAAGGTAATTATTGAGCACCATGAGCGTTTGGATGGAACAGGTTACCCTAATAATCTTAGCAATGTGGGAATCAGTAAATTTGGTAAATTAGCTGCAATTATAGATGTTTATGATGCCCTGACAACAGACAGATGCTATCACGAGGGAATTGAGTCGGACGAGGCCATCGAAAGAATGTCCACATGGCAAGGTTACTTTGACCCCAAGTTTTTTGAAATTTTTGCCGGTCTGGTCTCTGCTGAAACTATTGGTAAATAAGCTGTAATAATATGTATTGACCCCAATCCTTTTAAAAAACAGGATGAAAATATCACTACTTCCAGCCTGTTCGTAATCTTCTTAATAATTGACAAACCACAACTCCCAAGTATAATATTCTATTTTAAGCTTGTCTGAAATCAGGAGATTTAATGAATATTTCTGTCATTGGTGTCGGTTATGTGGGGCTGGTTACCGGTGCGTGTTTTGCCGAGTTCGGTCTGAACGTAACCTGCTGTGATAAAGATAAAGAGAAGATTGATTTTTTAAACAAAGGTGAAATCCCCATCTATGAACCGGGGTTAGAAGAGCTTGTCAGGAAAAACACCAAGGAAGGGAGGCTCCGTTTTACTACCGATCTTTCTGAATGCGTTAAAGGTTCTTTAGTCGTATTTATCGCCGTGGGTACCCCGTCTAAAGACGACGGAAGCGCTGATTTAACCTATATTGAAGAAGCAGCCAGTGTCATTGCGAAAGATATGGATGGATATAAGGTCATTGTGACAAAAAGTACTGTACCTGTTGGAACAGGAAAACTTATCTCGAAGATCATCGAGGAAAATCAGGTAGAAAAAGGATGTTTTGATGTTGTCTCCAATCCGGAGTTCTTAAGAGAAGGGTCTGCTCTCGAGGATTTTATGAGACCGAACAGGGTGGTATTGGGAACAAACAGTCCTCAGGCAGTTGCCATTCTTAAAGACCTGTATAGACCTCTTTTTCTTATTGAAGCTCCTTTTGTTATAACAAATGTTGAAAGTGCAGAGATGATTAAATACGCGTCCAACGCGTTTCTGGCAACAAAAATATCCTTTATTAATGAAATGGCAAACCTTTGTGAAAAGGTGGGAGCGGACGTCCATGTTGTGGCGAAAGGCATGGGACTGGATCATCGAATTGGTTCTAAATTTCTGCATCCGGGTCCGGGATTTGGCGGTTCCTGTTTTCCAAAAGATACCCTGGCGTTAGCACAGGTTTCAAAAGAAAACGGTTGCAGGTTTGAATTGGTCGAGGCAACAATTAAGGTAAACAAGAAGCAGAAAGCCTTAATGTTAGAGAAGATCAAAAAAGGAGTAGGAAACGTGAAAGGCAAAAAAATAGCGGTGTGGGGTATAACATTTAAACCCAACACGAGCGATATGCGGGACGCCCCCTCCCTTGATATAATAAACGGTCTCCTTAAACAGGGCGCTTCAATTAAAGTATTTGATCCGGCAGGTATTGAAGAAGCAAAAAAGTTCCTGAATGACAGCGTTGAATACTGCGACGATATGTACGAGGAGATGACTGGATGTGACGCTTTGGTTATTATTACAGAATGGAATCAGTTCAGAAATCCTGATTTCGAAAAGCTGAAGACATCATTGAAAACACCGCTGATAATTGATTTAAGAAATATTTACGATCCTGAAAAAATGAAAAAACTTGGCTTTCAATATATATGCGTTGGAAGATAATTTTCATTTTACTTACCTTTTTTCCTTCTTTCTGTTTTGCCGAAGAATTAGATGATGGCGAGGCAATCTATAAGCTACATTGCAGTCCCTGCCATGGAAATACAGGCAAAGGAAACGGCCCGAGGGCTGTGGAATTGAAAATCAAACCTCAAAATCATACTAATGCTTCTTATATGTCCACCAGGACAGACAGGCAACTCAATAATGTCATCCGAAATGGAGGAATCAGTATAAGCAAATCCCCTCTCATGCCTGCGTGGAAAGATAAATTGTCTGATAAGCAGATTAAAACGGTTGTGAAGTATTTGAGAAAACTCTGTTCCTGTAAATTTGAATCAATTGTATCAGACTCAAAACTGCGCGCCGTTGACCTGGAGTTTAGAAAATGAATAATATAAGAGGCAAGGGGTATGAAGCAAGGGTTAGAGAAGCAGAAGTTTCAGCGAAAATCTGTTTAATATGCGCGGCAAGCCAATAAAAATGTGTTTTTTTAGCAAAATTTTTGTTAGCAGCATCAGGGCGGTAGCCCATTTGGTTACGGCCCCCTGGCCGCTCTGCGCAATCTGCGTTCTAGTGTTTTTTCCAAAGGTTCTACTTGCCGAAGAAACAAAAGAATCCTGTGATACAAAATGTCATATTAATCCCCAACTCATAAAAGAAAATAAAAACCGTGTGGAGGAATGCAGCCATTGTCATAGCCCTTCCACACATAACACGGGCTCTGCAATATCAATAACTCAATATGCCGGCAACACCGAAAATTTTAAAGATATGGTCTATATCCCGGAAGGTGAATTTATTATGGGAACGGATGAGCGTTTTCGAGATGAAAAGCCTGCTCATGTGGTTTATGTTGCCGGTTTTTATATAGATATGTTTGAAGTCACTAACGAGGAGTATAAAAAGTTTGTAGATCATACGGGATACTCTCCTCCTGACCTTTGGAAAGAAGGGATTTTCTCGGAGAAAAAAGCAAGACATCCTGTAAATTATGTTTCATGGTATGACGCTAATAATTATTGTAAATGGGCGGGGAAGAGGCTGCCAAAGGAAATGGAATGGGAAAAGGCTGCCAGGGGACCTGACGGCAGGGTTTATCCCTGGGGGAATAAATGGGATATGTACAAATCCAATAATCCCCTGAGAGAGCTCGGAGATACTGAACCGGTTGGTACCTATGAAAACGGCAAATCTCCTTACGGCCCCTATGATATGAGCGGCAATGTTTGGGAGTGGGTTGATGATCATTATTATGCGCACCCCGGTTCTGATTATATAAACCCGGAATTCAGCACCAAATACCGGCTTTTAAAGGGCGGCTCTTACTGGGATTGCAGCGCTTACGGATGCGGTATTTCCGCTCCCACTTACAACCGTGCTTTTTTTGAACCTGTGGTAAAAGGGAAAACTTATGGATTCAGGTGTGCGAAAGATAAGTAAGTTTGTTTTTTTGATCTTTTTAATTGCCTTATTCTCCTGTTCTAAAAAGGAGAATGAAGCCATGATAGACATGGTTCTCATTCCATCGGGAGAATTTATTATGGGTTCCAATGAAGGAGCGGTAGATGAAGGGCCCGAACGGAATATTTACCTGCAATCTTTTTTTATAGATAAGTACGCTGTCACAAATGAACAGTATAAAAATTATATTGAAGAAACTAAACACCCCCTGCCGAAGGGCTGGGCTTTTACAGGTTATGACTCCAACTTCAGAGACCATCCTGTTGTATTTGTTAATTACAATGATGCGGAAGCATATTGCACGCGGCAAGGAAAGAGACTCCTTAATGAAGAAGAATGGGAAAAAGCCGCAAGAGGAACAGACGGGAGAAAATATCCCTGGGGCGATCATTTTGATGAAACCAATGCTAATACAAGTCTTGGGGAAATCGTGGGTACGGTTCCAGTAACTTCTTATGAATCAGGAAAAAGTCCTTACGGGCTCTTGAACATGGCAGGAAACGTTTGGGAGTGGACGAGTACCGCAGGTGAGAATGAAGGAACAAAGATAACCACGGGAGGATCATGGGGAGTAAGACATAGATTCAGCCGCACTTCCAGCCGTGCAGCGTACACTGCCAAATCGGAAGCGAAGACCATTCGATGCAGGTGCGAAAAACGTCCACATCATCCTTTCCCCAGACCTCCGTGATTCAGACGCAACCATTG
>CBDUII010000180.1:0-5884 GCA_965367285.1 uncultured bacterium | reverse complement strand
AAATATCCCGGAAACTTTCATCAATGGTTTCGAGATCATCCGGGTTACTTGCCACCATAAGAATCATTGTTCCTAATTTTTGCCTGTCCTCCAAAGAAATTTTATCGATTTGAACAGACTTGACTCTTATTTTATTCCATATAACAAAAGATGCGAGAAAGATAGTAATTAATATGCTGATAGCTAAGATGAAATTTTTTTTGCTATTATTTGTCATTTGGTTATTCCTGAAAACTCGCATTGACAGAGTTCTCTTAAATATCCTACCAGTGAAGCGATCATTCCTTTATTCAGCGTATGTTCCCATGGCGGCATGCAAGGTGCTCGATTTATTGCCAGGCCCCCTTTGGAGATAGCCCGAAACAGATCATGATCTGATTTCATTGACATTAAGGAAGCATCCGTATGATTTATCGGGCGGGAAGGCATTTCAGGAGAATTAATCCCATTTCCTTCCCCGGTTATACCATGACAGGGAGCACAATACCATTGATAGACAGCCGGCGTCTCTTTTGACGGTTTTAAACGATAGGTTTCTTTGTGTATTGCTGATATAGTTTTTTTATCAGATTCAGTTTCTATTTTTTTGCTTTCCGGTGAATCCTCTTTTTTCTCGCTACATGCGGAAACTAAAAGAATAACAATAATTAATGCGAACCGGAAAATCTGTTTCTTCACTTGCGCTCGTTCTCCTTGAGTTGAGACAAAAGATATTTCGTAATCAGCAAAATATCATTATCAGGGATCTTGTAAATTGGCATTCTCCCCTTTTTCTCAAAAAGAGCGGGATTTTTTAACATGTTAAAAATCCATTCACCCTGCAGTCGATCTCCGGCGTTAGAAAGAGAAGGCCCTGACACACCACCTTTAACAAGACCCATCAAATTCTGTGTTTTATGGCATGACGCGCATCCGTATTGTCTATCAAATAATTGTTTTGCTCTGAATGACTTCGATTTTTCTAAAGTATTATTTATGTTTACTGATTCCAGCAGAGTGGATTTTAAAGTCAGGAGATATTGGGAAACAGGTATTGCATCCTGCCTGGAAAGACGGATATGAGATTTAGATTCAGGTTTACCTTTAAGGTATCCGGAGTCTGTAATATAGCCGCCGGGACGAATAATTTCCGGATCAATAAGAAATTTTAGTAACCACTTTTCCTGAAACTTTTCTCCGGCAAAAAAAAGATCAGGGGCTCTCTTTTGATCGTATGCTATGGTTTGTTGTGAATCAAAAAGATGGCATTCAATACAACGATTTTTTTTCAGAATTGCCTCGATATCAGGTTGGGCAAATGCTGGAATTGAATAGAATGTTATTAATAGTAATATGGCACCGCAAAGACGCAAAGAGCGCGAAATTTTAGGGACCATTAATAATTCTCTTTTTTTCATTTTTGCCAAGTTTCATCTGCGTTCTTCGCGCCTTTGCGGTGAAAAACATTTACTTTGCAATATCCTTTGCGCATCGAAATCCGATCGTATTATTCCTTGTTGAGGGAACAAAAGCGCCTCTGTTATAAGATAGCGCGCTCAGGCCACAGCCGTACTCAAGGCAATCGAACCATGATCCCCCTTTTATCACACGGTTTGTTTTTCCGTACCTGGGATTGGGTATGTTGTTGCCCGGGTGCGGCTGATACCAGCTTGAAGTCCACTCCCATACATTCCCGGCCATATCATAAATACCGTAGGGGGATTTCCCGGATTCATAAGACCTGACAGGCCTGGTGCCCTTGTTACCACTTTCAGGACTGTTTGATTTAGAGGGATTAAATTCATTACCCCAGGGAAAAGTGCGACCCATCTCTCCCCTTGCGGCTTTTTCCCATTCCGCTTCAGCGGGTAAACGTTTGCCGGACCACCTGCAAAATGAAGACGCCTCATTCCAGCTGACATAGGTTACAGGATGATCTTCCAATCCTTTGGGAATTTCATCGCCATCCCAAAATACCGGGGACGGATAACGAGTTTCATCTACAAATTTTTTATACTGTGAATTGGTAACTTCATGGATATCGATTAAATAAGCGCTGGTTTTTGAAATAAACTCCGGGTTTTCGTCATCCCACCTGTCATTACTTCCCATAATAAATTCACCCGCGGGAATCAAAACCATATCTTTATTTCCCATTCCTTTTGGCTTTTGAACAGCAGAAGGGCTTTTTTTCTCGACATTGCTAATGGCAAGAATAGATACATCATCTGAACTATGGCATTGAGTACATTCGGATTGATATTTAATTTTGCGGTGAAGAGCTTTTTTATTTGTATGGCAGGTAAAACCACATTGCAGTTTATTTAATTCTTTTGAATATAATAATGATTGGAAAGGCGCAAGTGAAAATAAAGGAAATGAAAATAAGAGTATCCAATACTTTTTCATCAAGTATTTCTTTATGATCTTTGCGAAGCGATAAACTATTCCTGCCGGATTTCAGATAGGATTCACCCGGTCTTTTTTACCTGCTGGTTCAGCGGTTCACTAACGTCTTTAACAAAACTTTTACTGCCGTCTCCCTGGTACACATATTTGATTGTATAGCAGCCGGCTAATTTCTCTTCGCCTTTTTTGCAGTAGTAATTGATAATTTGCATCTTCGCGTAATTTCCTTCAGCGGTTTTAATAATTAAAACGTTTTTGTATGACTTGAGATTATGGTCAAAGAAGTTATATGAATACCATTTATCTAAACTAACGTTTTTAGGATCGGCTCCGACAGAACGCCTGGTGGCATCTTTTATAAAGTTTGTGTCTTCAGGGACGGATGTCACTGAATCAAAATCAATCGTCTTTAACCTTGCGACTTCCACTATACCATTTTTATTTGTGCCCCCTCCGTTAGAAGCAATCTTGGCTCTCCTGAACGCCAGATCCCAACCTTTTGTGTCTTTAAAACTTGAAACATCCGAAACAATGCTGCCTCGTGAAAAATCAAAAAATGCCCATTCCTCTAACGTGGATGAGTCAAAAGTATAAACTATCGTATCTGTTAATTTGGTTCCTATCTCCGCTGGGTTGACAGGTGAAATAGAGAGCAACTTTTCAGCTTTTTCTCCAAAACCAGGAGTTTGAATATCCATCTGAGGCAGCGTAAAAGTAAAGAGCAGCCATAAAAAGAAAATACCCAGAACAAAGATTCCGATATAAAGTGTATATTTCATTAATTCTCCCCCCTTTTGTTGATACGAAAATTTAGATTCCCGCTTTCGCGAGAATGACAATAGGAACCAGCACACCTGTCATTCCCGACTTGATCGGGAATCTGACCAATAATATTCTACCACTGGCTAATACCCAATGACAAATGACAAAATCCATCAGTTAATTACGAACATCTTCCCTGACTGCTGTTTGATCACATCCCTTAATTCCAATTGAATAAGCGAGGCGGAAACTTTTTGTGAGGGTAAGTGGCTTTCCTGGATTAATGTGTCTATATGGATTTCTTCTTCAGACAATAGAACATAGATTTTTTTTTCATCATCAGATAAATCCGGAACTTCTGTTTTTTCTTTCTGCTTGCCTTTGGTCTGAAGCAATATTTTCATTTCATAAGGGAATTCTTCAATTACATCATCCGCGTTTTCAACCAACTTAGCCCCCATTTTAATAAGGCGGTTTGTCCCTTTGCTTTTTGGAGAATTAATATTACCCGGAACCGCAAACACGTCTTTCCCCTGTTCTAAAGCAAAGTCAGAAGTAATCAAGGCGCCGCTCTTTTCCGCGGCTTCAATTACGATGGTGCCAAGGCTTAAACCGCTGATGATTCTGTTTCGCATCGGGAAATTTGTCCTTTCCGGCCTGGCGTTCATTGGAAATTCAGAAAGTACCGCCCCATTGGACTGTATGTTTTCCTTCAAATTGATATTTTCCGCGGGATAAGTCATATTTACTCCGCATCCGAAAACCGCAATGGTTCTTCCTTTGACAGCAATTGCAGACCGATGGGCTATAGAGTCAATACCACTTGCCATCCCGCTGATGATAGTCACCCCTCTTTCAGCCAATTCAGACGAAATTTTTTCAGTAACCAGCTTACCATATCGGGAAGCGGTCCGGGTTCCTACAATAGCGATCGCTATATTATCCGACTTAACAATGGAGCCTTTCATATATAAAACAGGAGGAGGGTCATAAATCTTCTTTAAATTTTCCGGGTAAATATCGTCTTGATAAATAATAATAGATACGCGGTTGAGGGTTACTAATTTTTTTTCCTGCTCAATAGCCTTGTCGACATCAAAAGAGGTAATTGTCTCCGCAAGGTTTTCACCAACGCCTTCCACCTGCAACAGATGGTTATGAGATGTCTGAAAAACTTTAGCGGGGAATTGAAAATGGTTTATCAGCCGGTGATACAATTTCCGACCTATCCCCGGAACCATGTTCAACGCCAACCAGTAATATTTTTCTTCAAACATAATAATTCACCGCAAAGACGCAAAGTATTTTAATGCACATTCAAATCCAATATCAAATCTTTTTTTTAGATTGAACCACAGAATAATATCGAAGTCCACAGTGCAAGGGGAGTAAACCTTCTTTCATGGTTTTACAGGTAAACAAATTGGTGGTATATTTAAAAAAAAGTCATAGCCCTAATGATGCATAAAAAATGAAATGATCGTAATATAATTTTCAAGGCTTGTGATGCGCTTTCAAAAAACCAACAGCGGGTTTTCTCCCTTATCTTTTTCTTTCACCGTAAGTAATCGTACGCTCAGGCTTACCCGGGAAGGAGTATTTTTTATTATCCTGACAGTCGGAATAGGCTTTGGAGCAATTAATACGGGCATTAACCTCCTCTATCTTATTCTGGCGATGTGCCTGAGTTTCATTATTGTTTCAGGGATTCTCTCGGAAATAACCCTGAGACGCCTTTCTGTAACTCGCAAAATACCAACAGAAATTTTCGCGCGACAGCCTTTTCCTGTCCAGTTGAAAATTAAAAATAACAAAAAATGGTTTCCTTCCTATTCAATCTGGCTTGAAGAAGATTTGGACTCTGCCACTAATATTCCAAAACAGTATTATTATCACGTTAAAGCTGGAAAGTCGGAGAATAAAAATGTGATATGGATGATTCCGAAAAGGGGACTTTTTAAAACTAACGGAATAAAAATCTCAACCCGCTATCCTTTTGGTTTTTTTATTAAAACAGCTCTATTCAAAAAGGCGGAAGAGAGGGTTGTGTATCCTCCCATTAAAAACCTTGACGATATTTCAGACCGGCTTGCCCGTATAGGAGAAACAACTTCCAGCATTAAAGGAGAGGGGAGTGATATTTTTGGATTTCGAAGATTTATATATGGTGACAGTTCTAAAATGATTCACTGGAAAACGTCAGCTAAAGTTAATAACCTGATGGTTAAAGAGCATTTTATGGAAGAAAACCCGAAAGTAACGATTATATTTGATAATGAGATAGATACTGAACAAACAAAAAAAGAATCATATAAAGTTTACAAAAAATTTGATGGCGGAGTTACTCAAGCTGCTTCTCTTGCCAACCATTTTATCCGTGACGGATGTCAGGTAAAAATGGTAACCCGCGGCTGGAATATTCCGTTTGGAAGCGGGTTTAATCATTTATCCGAAATATTATATCATCTTGCTTTACTGGAACCGGTTAAGGAAAAAACAGATATATCTTTTGAAATTCAGGATATGGATACAGGGGTAATCCATCTCTCATATGCGGGAGAATATCTATAGCATTACACCATTAAACCTTCTTTTTTTAGCCGCTGTTTAGTTGCAGTTTGGTTTTTCCTTTTACTTCAACTTATGCAAGGCTTAGGAAGGTACTGTTAGTACATCGGGCGGTAGCACTTTTGGCTGCGGCCCCTTGGTCTCTTTATGACATTAGCGCTTGTTT